>JADGBZ010000036.1 GCA_015231175.1 Magnetococcales bacterium
GGACCCCGCAAGGGCTCTGCCCTTGACCCGCCAGGGAGCCAGCCCCCTGGACCCCAATTCCAAAAAGCGATCATGGCCTCGGGTGGGTCTATGTCAAATGCGATTGCCCTGCATGGGGTTGCGGTTATCCGGACAAATGGTGTTATACTCCTCGCGACCCATCCAGAGGATTGACCTTTCCGGAGAATAGGGCATGTGCGACTGTTTGATCACCCGGCGCAGGGTGTTGACGGGAATGGCCACGCTCGCGGCGGCAGCTTTGTTGCCACGCCGGTCCCTGGCGTTTGACAGTGATTCCGACAAGACGACGTTGGATCAGGCCATGCGCTACTTGCGGGAGGGCAACAGGCGCTTTGCCAAGCGTTCCATGGAGCGGCCCAACCAGACCCTCATCCGGCAATCGGAAGTCGAGACCGATGGTCAGCACCCCTTTGCCACCATCATTTCCTGTTCCGACTCCCGTGTGCCGGTGGAGCTGATTTTTGACCGGGGTATCGGTGATCTTTTTGTGGTCCGGGTGGCGGGTAACGTTGTGCATACCGATGCAATCGCGACTTGCGAATATGGCGTGGGCCATCTGGGAACCCCTCTGATCGTCGTTTTGGGGCATACCAGGTGTGGAGCGGTGACCGCCGTGGTCAAAAATGACCATCTGGGTGGCAAAATTCCCCAACTGGTGGACAATATTGTACCAGCGGTCGAACGTTCCCGAGCCAAGAAACTGATTGGTGTCAATGCTTTGATCCTGGATGCCATCAAGGAGAACGTGCGTCAATCCATTTCGGATATCTTCAATGGCAGTGAAGAGCTGACCACCTTGGCCCACCAGGGCAGGATGGCTGCCGTGGGCGGGGTCTACAACCTGGAAACGGGTGAGGTCGAGTGGTTGTAGAGGCGTGCCGGGGAAGTGTGGACTACAACTCCCGGTAGTCCGGGCCGCTGCCGCCCTCGGGAGGGGTCCAGCGCAGTGAGTCGCCGGGATCCTTGATGTCGCAACATTTGCAATGCAGGCAATCAGCGGCCTGGATGCGCGCCGGTTGACCGGGTTGTTCGGATGGCTGAAAGACGCCGGCGGGGCAGTAGCGGATTTCCGGGCAGATGAACGGGTCCGTGCGGCTTGGGGGCGTATTCCCTGAGGCCGTATGGGGTGTTGTCCGGCGCTGTATGTGGACAGGTTGATCGGGATCATGGCGGATGCCACTGCCTGCCAGTGCCGTGGTGCGATCCAAGGCGAGCCTGCCATCCGGTGGTGGTATGGGGAGAACAGCGCAGACAGAGGCTGGTCGCAGTTGCTCCCGATCAGGCCGCTGCCACTTCCAGGTCCAGGGGAGGCCTCCTCCCGTCCACCCTTCCAGGGCGGCATTGAGCATGCCTGGTAGCCGACCGGCGCGGAACGCTGGTCGCACATTGCGTACCTGCCGCAAACGGGTCATCAAGGCTGAATCGTGCAAGGCCTGTGTCCAGATGGAGAGGCTCTGGCGAGAAAAATCTCCGCGGGCGAAAAGGGTTTGAATCACCTTGGCGGCCAGGAGTCCGGATGCGACGGCGTTGTTGATCCCTTGCATCCGGGCAGCGTCGAACAATCCCAAGGCATCGCCCACGAACAACCCCCCATCACAAACCGGATCCGGCAGACTTTGCCACCCTCCCAGCGACATGGTACGGGCCCCCCCGGCCAGGTAGCGTCCCTCTGCCAAAATGGCGTGGAGTAGGGGATGAGTTTTCCAATGCTGGAAGATGCGAAAGGGGTCGTACCAGGGGTTGCGATAGGCAAGATCGACTGCAAAACCAACGGAAACCCGTCTTTTTCCAGCCGGATAGGCGAATCCGCCGCCCGCAACGTCTGCCGGCATAGGCCAGCCCAGGGTATGGAGGAAGGGTCCAGACCAATCCTGGGGAACCTCCCACAGCTCTTTGAAACCAATGGCATAGCTTGGAGGAGGACGTTTGTGGCGCAGATGGAAGTGGTGGATCAGGGTTTCACTCAGGGAGCCTCGGCACCCCTCGGCCAGGATGGTGAGCGGGGCTTGGATGGCCACGCCCGGCTGGAATCCCTGTTTTGGCTGATGGGCCCGATTGCGACCCAGGTCACCGGTCAAGACTCCGGTCAGCCGCCCGTTTTTCCAAATGGGGGCCACGGCGGCAAATCCCGGAAAGACATCCACCCCCACGGCTGTGGCTTGTTCGGCCAGCCAGCGCACCAGGTTACCCAGAGAGAGATACCTTTCTCCTTGATGTTGCCAGGATGGTGGCAGCGGCAGGGGCCAGGAGCCACGTGCGGTCAGATAGAGCAGAGATTCGGTGTGGACCGGGTCACCCAGGGGGGGCGGGGAGACCTGACCCGGGGAGAGGAAAGGATCCAAAACCCGGGGGTCCAACAGAGCGCCGGAGAGGGCATGTCCTCCCATGCGGGCGGACTTCTCCAAAAGACAGACGCGCAGTCCACCCTGCCCGGCCAGGGACCAAGCCGCCGCGAGTCCGGAAGGACCGCCGCCCACCACCACCACGTCATAGTGAAGAGTTTCGCGAAGGATAACGGTCTATCTCTCTCTGAAAAGCATCTGTTTAGAACCGGTTGAGGCAACAGGTTCAGGAGAGCGAGCCGTAGGAGCCGCGTTTGCGCCGACCGGCCAGAATGCCTCCGCTGATGAATCCCAGGGCCAGAACGCCGGCGCCGGCCAGGAAAGATTGGGTAAGAGATTGCTTCTCAAGTGCTGCCTTCTCCTCGGACAGCTCTTTGGTGTGCGTCTCCAGGGTGTGGACCCGTTCGGTCAGGCTCTTGTTGGACTCTTCGAGATTCAGGGCGTTTTCGGAGACCTTTTTGATACGATCCAGCTCTGCTTCCAGTTTTTCCTGGGAGCGCAGGCGATTTTTAACCTGCCCAAGCTCTTGACGCAGGGCGTCGCGTTCTTGATCGGCCTTGATGCGGGCCTCCTCGGCTTCCGCAACCCGTAGCCGTGCCGGGGGTTCTTTGGTGAGGGTGTTGGTGAGCATCCACCCCTCCAGTCCGGAGTCGGTACGTACCAGGCTCCACCCTTTGCTGCCTTTTTGTAGATACTCCAGGCGGGTGCCGGTGGAGAGAGTTTTGACGACCTTGTAGGTAATGTCTTCGCCACGGCGCAAGGTGCTGATACACTCGTCGGCGACGTACCAGGTTTCGGCCTGGACAGTGGCGGAGAACCCCCAGACGAAAACCGCCAGCCATGGTACAACGCCTGGGCGTTCTTTAATCACTTTCATGAAACCTCGGCCTGGTGAGATCATGGAACGGAACACCGTTATGTGGATGGTGGATGGTAGACGATCCGATATGGGGCTCGGGGAAGATACCCGGGGAGCCATATGGGGCGGGATCGTGCATCCCCACCGTCTGACAGTCTACGGGAAACTCACACCGGCCAGCAAGGAAACCGGCCCTTTGATCACAGGAAATCAGGAGTCATTTTCATGTCCTTAAATGAGCAGGTGGAAAAGGCGCGTGTTCTTGTCGAGGCCCTGCCCTACATGCGTCGCTTTGAAAATTCGACTTTCGTCATCAAATATGGTGGCCATGCCATGGTGGATGAGAGTTTGAAGCGCACTTTCGCCCAGGATGTGATTCTGTTGCGTCAGGTTGGTATTCATCCGATCGTGGTCCATGGCGGTGGTCCACAAATTGGGCGGACCATGGATCAAATGGGTCTGAAATCCCATTTTGTGGACGGTCTGCGTATCACCGATGAAGCCACGGTCAATGTTGTCGAGATGGTTCTGGCCGGCAAGATCAACAAGGATATCGTCAATCTGATCAACCAGAATGGTGGTCGCGCCGTGGGGATATCCGGCAAGGATGCGCAGACCATTCAGGCCCGTAAGCTCTCCCATGTGCGCCGGGGCGCTGCCACGGAAGTACCGGAGATCATCGACCTGGGTTGGGTTGGTGAAGTGGAGCATGTCGACAGCCAACTCCTGACCCTGCTCAAGGATTCGGAGATGATTCCGGTGGTGGCGCCGGTCGGGGTGGGTGCCAACGGTGAAACCTACAACATCAATGCCGACCATGTCGCCGGCCATCTTGCCGCAGCCCTCCAGGCGGAAAAACTGATCCTCCTGACGGATGTGGCAGGGGTTTTGGATGGTGCGCACAACCTGATCGGACAACTCACCTCGGCGCAGGGGCTCTCCCTGATCAAGGAGGGGGTCATCAGTGGTGGCATGATCCCCAAGGTGGAGACCTGCCTGCGGGCCTGTCGGGAAGGGGTGGCCTCTTCCCACATCATCGATGGCCGTATCGAACATGCCCTGTTGCTGGAGATTTTCACCGACAAGGGGATCGGAACACTGGTCAGGTAAGGCGGCCTGGTCACTATTCAACACCCTTTCAGTGGTTACCTGTTTTTTTCGATCAAGGCCACGGCACGATTGACGACGTTGGGCACCGTAAAGCCGAAATGCGCCAGGATTTTGGATCCGGGACCGGAGATACCGAACTGGTCGATGCAGATCAGGTCGCCCCAGGGACCGACCCAACGTCGCCAACCGAAGGATGACCCGGCTTCCACCGCCAAGCGGTTGCGCACGTCTGGTGGCAGGATGGATTTTTGATACTCCTCGGGCTGCTGGCTGAACAGCTCCCAGGATGGCATGGAGATCACTCGGGCGGCCACGTTGATCTTGGCCAGCTCTTTCTGCGCCTCCACCACGAGATGCACCTCACCCCCGGTGCCGATCAACAGGATATCCGGGGTGCCTGAGCAGTCGGAGAGAATATAGGCGCCCCGGGCCACCAGGTCCGGGTTGCCGGGAATGATGGGCAGGTTTTGCCGGGACAGAATCAAGGCGACGGGTTTTTTCATCCGCAAGATGTGACGCCACGCCCCCATGGTTTCGGGGGCATCGGCTGGACGCAACACGACCAGATTGGGGATGAGGCGCAACGCCGCCACATGCTCGACCGGTTGGTGGGTTGGGCCATCTTCGCCGACCCCTACGCTGTCATGCGTCAGGATGAAGATGGCATGCAGCCCCATCAGGGCCGACATGCGTATGGCGCCGCGCATGTAGTCGGAAAAGACCAGAAATGTGCCACAATAGGGGATCCACCCCCCGTGCAGGGAAATGCCGTTGATGATGGCGCCCATGGCATGCTCTCGGACGCCAAAGTGCAGATTGCGATCAGCTTCCCGCTCGATCAATGTTTGAGTGGAGGCGCCCAAATCTGCCGATCCACCCAGCAGGCACGGCAGGATGGGTGCCAGGGCGTTGAGGCATTTTCCCGAGGCAACCCGGGTGGCGACCGGAGCGGTGCCAAAGTTCAAGCCATGCAGAACCTTTTCCCATCCTGTTGGCAGCTCACCGCGGATTTGACGCTGGAACCGCTGCATTTCGATGGGAAAACGTGTGTGGTGCGCCTCCAGGATGGCGATCCATTCGGCTTCGAGGTCGCGTCCTTTTGCACCGGTCTGCCTGAAATATTCGATCACTTCCTGTGGTACGTGGAAGGTGGTTTCTGGCCAGTCATAGAAGCGGCGGGTTGCCTGCACGGACTCCGCGCCCAGGGGGGCGCCATGTACGGTGGCCGAGTTGGCTTTGGGGGATCCGTGGCCGATTTCGGTGCGCACGATGATCAACGATGGCCGTTCGCCATCCTCCTGGGCTTCGCGGATGGCAAACTCGATGGCGTTCAAATCCTCGCCATCCTCCACCCGCAACACTTGCCACTCGCAGGCCTCGAAGCGTCCCTGGATATCTTCGGTGAAAGTCAGATTGGTGCTTCCCTCGATGGAGATGCCGTTGGCGTCGTAGAGGCAGATCAATTTGCCCAGACACAAATGTCCGGCCAGCGAAGCCGCCTCACCGGAGAGTCCCTCCATGACATCCCCATCGGAGAGGATGACGTAGGTGAAATGGTCCACCAGAGGGAGGAATTCACTGCGATTGTAGCTTTCCGCCAGGCGCCGCTCCGCCAGGGCCATGCCCACGCCATTGCCGAGGCCCTGGGCCAAAGGCCCTGTGCTTGTCTCCACGCCGGGGGTTACGCCATACTCGGGGTGTCCCGGGGTGCGGCTGCCAAATTGGCGAAAATTTTTCAATTCATCCAGCGTCAGGCCGTAACCGCACAGATGCAGGAGGGCGTACAGCATGGAGGATGCGTGTCCCGCCGACAGAACGAACCGATCCCGGTTGAACCAGGCTGGATTGGCTGGATTATGGCGCATGATCCGGGTCCACAGGACAAAAGCCATGGGCGAGGCGCCCAACGGCATTCCCGGATGCCCGGAGTTGGCGCGCTCCACCATATCGACGGCCAACATGCGAATCGTGTTTACACAGAGGCGTTCCAACGCATCACTGTTCATGTATCATCCCTGCCGACAAAAAAATAAGGTAACTATTCACCACCCGGCAACGAAACGGGGTCCAGGGGGCTGGCTCCCTGGCTTAGTCCAGGGCAGCGCCCTGGTGGGGTTCGGGGCGAAGCCCTGACAAAGGCTTTCATATCCAGGCTTTTCTTAAAGCTGAACAGTTACAAAATAAGAACCCCCCTGCCCCAGACCTCCACGCAGAGGGGACGCAACTATTAACACAAAATTCCCATACGGGCACGGGAAGGATGCAAAAAAAGTGCAAAGGATCGCTTTTGTTCAGCGTATTTTTTTCGGCATTGCCAATGTACCACAGGTAGGTTAACCTGCCGGGTTCGTGACTGAATCAGCAGATGAGGGAACCAACGTGAGCGCCGATGATCCGGCAGCGGAGGCGGTCCCCCCGCCAAGCCTGGAAACATTGCGGGAAAGTATCGACCGGATCGACAATCAAATTCACGATCTGCTGATGGAACGCGCCCAGTGGGTGCTGGCAGTGAGCAGGGCCAAGCAGGAGCTTGGCGTCGGGGCGACGTTTTATCGTCCCGAGCGGGAGGCGATGATTCATCGCCGCCTGGCCAGTCGGCATCAGGGCCCCTTTCCTCTTTCGGCTCTGCATCGCATCTACCGGGAGATCATCTCGGCATCCCTCCGTTTGGAGCGCAAGCTGGCTGTGGCCTATCTGGGGCCGGAGGCCACCATGACCCACCAGGCTGCCTTGAAGCAGTTTGGTTCCTCCTGCGACATGTTTCCGGTGCGCACAATCGATGAGGTGTTCGATGCAGTGGAGACCGGACGGGTGGATTTTGGTGTGGCGCCCGTGGAGAATTCGACCGAAGGTGTTGTCACCTACACCCTTGACCGCTTTGTCGACTCTCCATTGTTGATTTGTGGAGAGGTATTTTTGCCGGTTATCCACAACCTGCACGCCATGGAGACGGATATCAAGCGGGTGCGGGTGGTCTATGGCCACTACAGCTCCCTGGCCCAGTGCCGTCGTTGGCTGGATCGGCATTTGCCGGGTGTGGTCACCCGGGAGGTGGAATCGACGGCCCTTGCCTTGAGGCTGGCCGAGGAAAAGGCGGAAGCGTCGGCCATCGCCGGTCTGTACGCAGCCGACAACCACGGCCTCAACATTCTGGCGGAAAACATTCAGGACGACGCCGACAACGAAACCCGCTATCTGGTGATCGGTCAGCAGGCGCCGCAATCCTCCGGCCATGACAAGACCAGTTTGATGTTTTCCTTTCAGGATGAACCGGGGTTTTTGCACCGGGCGCTGGGCATCTTTGCATCGCGCGACATCAATCTGACCCGGATTCAATCCCGCCCGAGCCGACGCAAGGCGTGGGATTATTTGTTTTTCATCGATATGGAAGGCCACAAGGAGACCCTTGAAGTCGCGGCTGCCCTGGCGGAGCTGGCCAATATTCCGGGGGTATTTACCAAGATTTTGGGGTCCTATCCACAACGCGCCTTGTGACGCCATCGGGTGCGGCAGCCGACAGCGAGGGTATGAAGCAGTGGCATTTTTCATCAAGCGTCTGACAGTGGTGGGGCTTGGTCTCATTGGCGGTTCTTTGGCGCAGGCCCTGCGGGAGCAGGATCTGGTTGGAGAGGTGATCGGCGTGGCCCGGCGGCGGCGTACCCTGGAAAAAGGCCTGGATATGAAGGTCATCGACCGGGGTACGGTATCGGCGGCGGAAGGGGTGGTGGGAGCCAACCTGGTTCTGGTCTCCACGCCGGTTTGTTCCATCGTGCCCATGGTGGAGAGCTTTGCCCCGGCTTTGGCCAAGGGTGCCGTGGTGACCGATGCCGGGAGTGTCAAGGGGTCGATTGTGGAGCGGTGTGAGGCCTTGATGCCGGCCCACGCCCATTTTGTCGGGAGCCACCCCATTGCCGGACGGGAACACTCCGGCATCGACGCCTCGATTCCCAGTCTGTATCACGGCAGCCGGACCGTTCTGACGCCGACGCCCCAGACCCAACCTCAGGCCATCGAGTTTGTCCGCCTGGTTTGGGAGGCTGTGGGTTCCAAGGTGGAGATCATGGACCCCCACTACCATGATCGGGTGCTGGCCGCCACCAGCCATCTTCCGCATCTCATGGCCTACAACATCGTCAATACTCTCTCCGACCTGGAGGATGATTTGCGGGGGGAGGTGTTCCGTTTTGCTGCGAGCGGTTTTCGCGACTTTACCCGCATCGCCTCCTCGGATCCCACCATGTGGCGGGACATCTGCCTGGAAAACCGCGAGGCCATTGTGGAGATGTTGAACCGTTTCCGGGTCGATCTGGAACAGTTGACCAAGCGGGTCCAGGATGGGGATGCGGATGGTCTGTTTGGCAAGTTTGCCCGGGCCAAGGGGACAAGGGATCGGGTGTTGGCAGAGAACAAGTCGTTGCGGGGGGAGTCGTAAAAGTCGGAATAACAAGGGAGCTGAATCGGTAACTATTCAGCTCCCTTTCAAGAAAAGCTTGGATATGGAAGCATTTGTCAGGGCTTCGCCCCGAACCCCACCAGGACTCTGTCCTGGACCTGCCAGGGAGCCAGCCCCCTGGACCCCGATTCGTTGCCGGGTGGTGAATAGTCACCCTTTTTCAATCGTCTGTTTTGGAGGACCACGGCGTGGACGGAGATCGCGTGCAGGACAAGAAGGGGCGGGTGTTGCGCATGTCTCCGGGCGTTTCCTTGTCGGGCAAGGTCACACCGCCCGGTGATAAATCCATTTCGCACCGGGCGGTTATTTTCGGAGCCCTGGCCGAGGGGCGCACCGAGGTGGAAAACCTCTTGGAGGGGGAGGATGTTTTGCGCACTCTTGCCGCGTTTCGTGCCATGCAGGTGGATGTGCAGCAACGTGGTCCGGGGCGCTGGAGCATCGATGGTGTTGGTTTGGAAGGGTTGTCGGAGCCCGAAGATGTGTTGGATCTGGGTAATTCGGGCACGGCCATGCGTCTGCTGACCGGTTTGTTGGCTGCGCAGCCTTTTTTATCGATTTTGAATGGCGATGCCAGTTTGCGCCGACGCCCCATGGGTCGGGTGGTGGAACCTTTGCAGAGGATGGGGGCGCGCATTCATGGTCGTGATCATGGTCGTCTGGCGCCGCTGGTGATTCATGGTGGACCGGAGCTGTTGCCGATCGACTATCAGAGCCCTGTGGTTTCGGCCCAGGTCAAGAGTGCGATTTTGTTGGCTGGCATCAGTACTCCTGGCGTGACGAGTGTCAGCGAGACGGCGCCAACGCGAGACCACACGGAGCGCATGTTGTCGGCTTTTGGTGGAGAGGTGCAACGTGCGGGTCTGACGGTCAGTGTGGGGGGTTGGCCCACCTTGAAGGCGCAATCCATGCGGGTTCCCGGAGATTTTTCCGCAGCCGCCTTTCCTTTGGTGGCCTGTTTGTTGACACCGGGGTCGGAGATTCGTATCGCCAACGTAGGCGTCAACCCGACGCGCACCGGTTTGTTGGATATGTTGCTGGCCATGGGGGCGCACATCGAACGCATCGATGAGCGGTTGATGGGTGGGGAGCCGGTGGCGGATCTGGTGGTGCGGCACACACCTTTGCGCGGGATGGTCGTTCCCAGGGAGTGGGTGCCATTGGCCATTGATGAGCTGCCCATCTTCAGCGTGGCAGCGGCCTTGGCTGAGGGTGAGACGCTTTTGGAGGGGGCTGAGGAGTTGCGCGTCAAGGAGAGTGATCGGATTGCGGCCATGGTTGCCGGGTTATCGCGATTGGGGGCCCATGTCGAGGAGCGACCGGATGGGATGCGTATTGTCGGGCGTCCGCAGGGGATTCCTGGCGGGGCTACGGTGGACTCCTGGACCGATCATCGTGTGGCCATGAGTCTCCTGGTGGCGGGGTTGGTCAGCAAAAATCCGGTGACCGTGACCCGCTGTGACAACATTGCCACGTCGTTTCCTGGCTTTGTTGCCCTGATGCAGGGGTTGGGCGCTCCCTTGAGCGAGGGGTTTGGTTCCTGAAGGGCGCCCGAATCGGTAACGATTCACTACCCGGCAACATCGTTGCGTTTTCTTGTGATCATCCCTTGAACAGCAGTCCCAACGGAACCCTGTTGGCGGTTTTTTCTGTAACGGCTTTGGGCGGCAACCAATCCGGCTCCGCTGCCTGGACCAGACTGTCCACCAGTCGTGTGACGGCGTCCTGGGCGACATAGACCGCACTTTGCCGTTGCCAATAGCCGGATCCGGCCAGCGCTTGGCTGCCATGCCACAACACAAGACCATCATGGGCGCGGATCAATTGGACTCTGAGTCCGACGGTTGGATCTTCCCGCAGGCCATGTTGATAGGAGAATTCGGGGACACTGCCAAGCATCACGGCATCGACACCCAGCAATTGGGCAAAGTTGCGGGCCAGGGAGATGTCATCCAGGCGGTCCAGGTCCACCTTGCTGGCCAACAGAATGTGTTGAGTTTCCTTCTTGTCCTGGATTTTAAAAACTTTACGGTTTATCAACTCGTCGGCAATCAGTTGAGACATGGAGTGGCCAACGTCCGGATTATTACTGAAATTTTCAAAGGGGAGGACGGCCAGGGAAAAATCGTACTCCCTTGGCTTTTCTCCATCCAACTTCGTCTGGTGGTGACCCAAAAACGAACATCCTGCCAACAGACCAAAAAACATCATCAAAGACAAATAGCGACGAGCCCTTGGAACATTGTTGTTCTGGCGGAGTTTTCGGGAGCGTCTGTTGCCTCTTGGGCTGCGGATCTGACTTGGCATGGAGAATCCTTTACGCATGGAGTCACAAAAACTAATATTATAATGAATCCACCATTCCGCTGATAAAGCGCACGGAAAAAACAACACCGATCAACCGGATTCCCGGATTCCCGGTCTCCAGCCCAGAATGGGTAGGGAGGAGATCAAAAAAGAGCGGGGGAACCGCTCAGCGCCCCGAACCCGGAAAAAGCAAGATGCAAGCCAGAAGGGGGTTGTCTGGTGCAAGGACGGGATATGTGATGGGAATCACATGAGAAAACGGGCATTGTCCGTCTGGACCGGGTGAACAGGGATGGCCCCACGCGGTGAGCCTGGTGACGGGCTCATGACAATTTGGTGACAAAAATGGGGGGGCGTCCTGTTTCAAGTGGCCTTTATTGGTTGGGGTGATGTCATGTCGGGACACCAGTGTAGCCACTCTCTGGCTTCCAGGTGTTGACCGCGCAGGTGGGCGCTATGCCGGGAGGCCAGGTAGAGGAAGACGGGGACAATGGCGGCGGGTGTCGGGAGTGTGGTGGGATCCTCCCCTGGGAAAGCCTGGGCGCGCATGGTTGTGGCGGTGGCTCCCGGGTTGACGGAGTTGATTCGGATCGGTGTTGGCGCCAACTCTTCGCTCCAGGTTTCGGTCAGGTTGACCAGGGCGGCTTTGGAGGCGGCATAGGCCCCCCAATAGGCGCGTCCTTTGTGACCCACGCTGGAGGTGATGTTGATCACGGAGGCGGCGGCGGAGCGATGCAGCAAGGGCAGGAGTTCCCGGGTCAGGAAGAAGGGAGCGGTGACATTGACCCGGAACACGGTTTCCCAGAGCGGGGGCTCATAGGCCGCCAGGGGTGTCAGAACTCCAAGCTGCGCCGCCGCATGGACCAGGATATCCAGACGACCAAACCGTGCATGGATGTTTTGGACCACATCCGCCATGCGGTGCAGTTCCTTTTCCAGGTCCAACGGGACAATGACGGCTTGGTTTCCCTGCTGGAGAATGCGATCATGGGTTTTTTCCAGGGCTTTCTGGGACCGCCCGAGGAGCATGACGGTGGCGCCGGCTTCTGCATACGCCATGGCCACGGCCTGGCCGATACCGGAGCCGGCTCCGGTGACCAAGGCAATTTGTTGATCGAGCAGCATGACATTTCTCCCCGGTGCAGAGACATTGATGCCCATGTTGTTTCTCATGGGGCCGACAGCATCTGGCAAATCGGGCCTGGCCATGCACTTGGCGGCCCGTTTTTCTTTGGAGATCCTAAACGCCGATTCGGTCCAGGTCTACCGGGGAATGAATATTGGCGCTGCCAAGCCCACCATGGCGGACCAGGGGAGGACGCCTCATCACCTTTTGGACCTCGTGGAGCCGGATGAGCCTTTTTCGGCTGGTCGCTACCGTCGGCAAGCCATGGCTGTTGTGGCATCCTGTCATGCCCGTCGGGTGATTCCGGCATTTGTGGGTGGCAGTGGGCTCTATTTCCGGGCTGTGGAGCAGGGGTTGGCTCCGGTTCCGGAGATATCGGAGGAGGTTGTCCGGCGTTGGCGGGCGCGGGGAGAAGAGGAGGGGTGGGCCAGCCTGCATGAACGGTTGCAACAGGTGGATCCTCTTTTGGCGGACCGGATCTCACCGACGGATGCCCAACGCATTCTGCGTGGCCTGTCGGTATGGGAGGGAACTGGTCAACCGCTCTCTTTTTGGCAGCGGCAGCCGCATGCGCCCGTGGCCCATCGCATTCTGAAAATGGCCGTCTCCTGGCCACGGGATGCGCTGTATGCCCGGATTGACCAGCGTTTTGATCTGATGATGCAGCAAGGATTTTTGCAGGAGGTAGCTACATTGTGGCGTCGGGGATTCAGGCGCGACTTGCCGGCCATGAAGGCTGTCGGGTACCGGCAACTGCTTCGGCATCTGGATGGGGAGATCTCCCTGGCTGCCGCCGTGGAGTTGGGCAAACAGGAGAGCCGGAGATATGCCAAACGGCAACTGACCTGGTTGCGGCGGGAGGCCAACCTCCTCTGGTTGCCAGCCGGGACGGAGATGTTGACGCAGGCCGAAGAACATCTGAAAAACCAAAAAAAGGTGTAACGATTCACCATCCAGCCACGAATGGGGGTCCAGGGAGCCGGCCCCCTGGACCCCGATACCAAAAAACGATCACGGCTTTGGGTATACCCATTGCAAATGCGATTGCCCTGTCAGTCCCTCATCCATGTCTGGTCGCCTTCCTGAAAGTGGGGTATCCTGCCAGGCAGGAGTGGCCCAGTTTGCCATTCGCCATCTTCTCTTTTTCCGCTTGGGTATGAAGGACCAAAGTATCATGCAGAGTACCATCCGTGACACCGCGCCGGTGAACCTGGAAGAGATCGAGTTGCAACCTGCCTCCTGGGACATCTGGGACAAGAAATACCGGCTGAAGAGCAAGGATGGACGGACTCTGGATGCCGATCTGCCCGGCACCTGTCGCAGGGTGGCCCGGGCCTTGGCCGGTGTGGAACTTCCGGAGGTGCGCGCCCACTGGGAGGAGCGGTTTTTTTATGCCCTGATGCATGGGGCCATTCCTGCCGGGCGCATTGTTTCCAACGCCGGTGCGCAGGAGCACAAACCCGCCACGAGCACGATCAACTGCACGGTGGCGGGAGTCATCCAGGACTCCATGGATCATATTCTGCGTTCCGTCCATCAGGCGGGCCTGACCTTGAAGGCTGGGTGTGGCATCGGCTATGAATTTTCCACGTTGCGTCCGCGTGGCGCTTTTGTGGCGGGGGCCGGGGCCAGCACGTCGGGTCCGCTCTCCTTCATGGACATTTTTGACGCCATGTGCCGCACCATCTCGTCGGCGGGTGGCCGTCGCGGGGCGCAGATGGCTACCTTCGATATCTCCCATCCTGACGTTTTGGATTTCATTCGCGCCAAGCGCGAAGATGGTCGGTTGCGGCAGTTCAACCTCTCCTGTTTGATCACCCAACCCTTCATGGAGGCGGTGAAGAGCAACCTGGATTGGGAGCTTTTGTTTCCTGCCAACCGGTTTGAACTGGATGATCCCACCACTGAAATCGTCTATCGCCCCTGGCCGATCACGGAGGGGTACAGGACCAACGATGCCGGAGAGGTGGCCTGCCGGGTATGGCGCCGTCTGCCGGCCCGCCGCCTGTGGGACATGATCATCACCTCCAACTACGATTTCGCCGAGCCGGGGTTCATTCTGATCGACAATGTCAACGAGATGAACAACAACTGGTTTGCCGAAACCATCCGGACCACCAACCCTTGCGGTGAACAGCCTCTTCCACCGCACGGGGCTTGTTTGTTGGGATCGGTCAATCTGGCCAAGTTTGTCAAAAATCCGTTTACGCCCAAGGCTGCCTTCGATTGGGAGCGGTATCGGGAGGTGGTGCGCATCTTTACCCGCATGATGGACAATGTGGTGGAGTTGCACGGTCTGCCTCTGGCGGAACAGGCCGAGGAGATTCGCCGCAAACGGCGCCATGGCATGGGTTTTCTCGGACTGGGTTCGGCCATGACCCTGATGGGTATGAAATATGGCGATGCCAAATCTCTGGCATTCACCGAACAGGTTGCCCGGGAGATGGCCATCGTCGGTTGGGAAGTGGGTGTCGAGCTGGGGCAGGAAAAAGGGGTGGCCCCCATCATGGAGGAGATGTTTACCATCGACAACAAGATGGTGGCACGGCGCCCGGAGCTGTTGCGCGATGGCCACCAAGTGGGAGACCGTCTTCCCGGCAAGGTGTTGTTGGGGCGTTACAGCCGTTATCTTGTGCAATTTCCCGCAGCCTTGCGGGAACGGATCGCCCGGGATGGATGCCGTTTCACCCACCATACTTCCATCGCTCCGACCGGCACCATCGCTCTCTCCCTGGGCAACAATGTTTCCAACGGCATCGAACCCAGTTTTGCCCATCGTTACAGCCGTAACATCATTCGGGAAGGGCGTAAAACCAAAGAAAAAATCGACGTGCTTTCGTTCGAGCTCCTGGCCTATCGCAACCTGGTCTATGCCGATGCCGATCCCTACGCCACAGAAACGGCACGGCGTTTGCCAGATATTTTCGTGGACAGCGGAAGCATCTCCCCGCGAGCGCATGTGGAGATCCAGGCCGCCGCCCAGAAATGGATCGACTCGTCGATCTCCAAAACCATCAACGTGCCTACGGATTGCCCGTTTGAGGATTTCAAGGAGATCTACCTTTACGCCTACGAAAAAGGGCTGAAAGGTTGCACCACGTTTCGCTTCAATCCCGAGGCGTTCCAGGGGGTCATGGTCAAGGATGACGATCTGGCCAAGACCGTCTACCGGTTCACCCTGGAGGATGGCACCTGGATGGAGCTGAAGGGGAATGAGGATGTCGAATACGACGGCGAGATCCACTCGGCAGCCAACCTGTTCGATGCCCTGAAAGAGGGGTACTACGGGCGGCTTTGAACGGTGCATGTTTTCCAAACCCTGCGTCTTTTTTGAGGATCTCCATGGTCACCCGGATTGAAAAGAAGATTGTCGGCTTTGAAGTGGCAACCGAAGAGCCGGAGAAACATCGCGAGGGGCAGGATGCCGCACGCAGCGGCCCTTCCGACAAGGTGATCCAGTTACTTCCCTTGTTGCAACGTCCGGAAGAGCTGGAAGGGGTGACCTATAAGGTGACCACCCCCATGTCCGAGCATGCGCTTTACATTACCATCAACGACATTGTCGTGGCTGTTGGGACGGAGAACGAACATCGTCGGCCCTTTGAGATTTTCATCAATTCCAAGAACATGGAAAATTTTGCCTGGATCGTGGCATTGACCCGGGTCATCTCGGCGGTTTTTCGGCATGCAGGCAGCGTGACCTTTCTGGTGGAGGAGTTGCGGTCGGTCTTCGATCCCCGGGGCGGCTATTTCAAGCCGGGCGGAAAATACATGCCCAGCCTGGTAGCCGAAATTGGCGAGTGCATCGAAAAACACCTCATCGACATCGGTTTGATCCGGGTTCCGGATCTCTCTCCAGACCTGCTGGCCAAGCGGCAACTGGCCAAGACCGAGGGGATTTCCAGCAATACCCAGTGTCCCAAGTGCAACCAGTTTGCCGTCGTGCGCCTGGATGGTTGTGAAACTTGTCTGGAGTGCGGGTATTCCAAGTGTGGTTAGGCAGGGGGTCCATATGCAGGCAGGGATGATGGCCTATGCTGTCGTCCTGATTCAACCTGAGGGTTTCAAGCATGCGGCTGCCTTGCAGGAGGTGGCCGAGTGCGTGTTTTATGGTCTTCAGGAACTTGTCTTGACCTGTGTTTGGTCTGTCAATAAATTTTTGCCGGATCATGTCAATATCGTTATTGGCGGACACCTCCTTGATGAGGGGTCCATCCGTTTGCTTCCCCCGCACGTCATTCTCTATAACATGGAGGTCGTTGACAGCCGATCCACCCTGATGAGCGAGCGGTATGTGCATCTTTTGCGACGGTATCCGGTGTGGGATTACAGTGAGGATAACGTTGCCCAATTGAAGGAGATGGGTGTTACGGATGCCAGGTTTGTAAAGCTTGGATATGCTGATCGGTTGACGCGCATTCCGTATAATGAAAATAAAGATATTGATGTGTTGTTCTATGGCAGCATCAACGAGGCAAGGGGATGCATCCTCACTGAGCTGAAACGGGCAGGTTTGGTTGTTAAAGTTCTTTACGGAATTTATGGAGACGAGCGGGACAAGCTGATTGCCCGATCCAAAGTCATCCTGAATATGCACTTTCACAAGGCACAGATATTTGAGATGGCCAGGGTATTTTATCTTTTGTCCAACCAGCAGGCTGTGGTGGCGGAGATCAACCCGGAGACCAGGATTGACGAGGCGATTGTCGAGGCTGTACGGGGTGTTCCCTTTGATCAGCTTGTGGATGTAACCATGGCTCTGGTGCAAGATGCGGAGAGACGAACCGCCCTGGCCAAAAAGGGGATGGAGATCATGCAGCGGCAGCGGGAATCCGCCATTCTTGCCCAGGCCCTGGGCAGGCCGCTTCCGGCTGCGTTTTCTTTCGGCAATCTGCCTGGCACACTGAATCTGGGCAGCGGCAAGGATTGGCATCCGCAGGCGTTGAATGTGGATATCAATCCCATGTGGTTGCCGGATATTCGGGTTGATTTTGGTCGATCACTTCCTTTTGGGGAGGTGGCCGTTGCACCCCGATTTGGGGAGTTTGTGTGGCGCGAAAACATGTTCGACACGATTGTGGCCCACGATGTTTTGGAGCACATTCCCGACCTGACCGTTGCCATGAGCAACTGTTTGCGCCTGTTGCGTCCAGGTGGCGTCATGCATATCCAGGTTCCGTATGATTTGTCCCTGGGGGCTTGGCAGGATCCGACCCATGTGCGTGCGTTCAATGAAAACAGTTGGCTCTATTATACCAGTTGGCACTGGTATCTGGGTTGGGATGAGGCCCGGTTCGATATTGTTTCGACATTGGAATTTGTTCCCAGCGCCTATGGCAGGCAGTTGCATGACCGTGGCGTCTCCATCGACGACATGGCCCGCATGCCCAGGGCGATTGATGCCATGTCCATCACGCTGCGCAAACGGTATCTGTTGCAATCCGAGCGCGTCATGGAACAGCATGTCGCTCAGGTGAGGATGCGGGGTGGTGGCAAAACGGAGGGGCTTTCATGACCAGGCCTTTCCTGAAAGGGTGCGGGATGGTTACCCTTTGTTTTTCATCTGCTCCACCCAGGGCCGATACTCCTGGTCCACGTGATAGATGTGTTGGAACAGCCAGCCATAGAGGGCGCGCTGTAAGGCGAGCACGGTTTCGGGCACCTTGCCAGCCATAAAGTCCTGGATAATTTTGTGGAAGCTGACCCGGAATTGGTCATGCAGCAGGCGGTGGGTTTCCAGATCGGGGTAGCTGGCCTGTTCCATGAGAGCTTCCTCCTCGTGGAAGTGTTCATCGACATACTGGCCGACCGAGCGAAAGATCTCCTGGACCTTTTTCTCTTCCTGGGAGAGGGCGGCCACCACCAGGTCATCCAGGGCCTGGGCCAGGCCCTTGTGGTGTTGATCGATGGATTCGATCCCGATGGCGTATTTTTCATCCCACAGAGATGAGGTCACGTGGTGGACTCCTTGCTTGTGGGGGCCTCGGGAGTATGGAAAATGACGCGGTTGCGGCCATTCTGTTTGGCGGTGTAGAGTGCCGCATCCGCCTGGTTGATCAGTTCATCGAGGGTGTCGGTTTTGTGGATCGAGACACCGATGCTGACCGTGATGGGGATGGCGACGCCCTGATGGGTGATCGTGGTCTTCTGGATGATGGTACGCAGGTTTTCAAAAAGTTGTTGCAGGGCTGATTCCGGCTGGTTGGCCACCAAAATGCAGAACTCTTCTCCTCCGGCGCGGGCCACAATATCCTTGTTGCTGAAATGACGTCGCAAGATGCCGCCCATGGTGCGCAAAACGGCATCGCCTGCGTCATGGCCGTAGGTGTCGTTGACTTTTTTGAAAAAGTCCACATCCAGGATGGCGGCACAGAGCGTCAATTTTCCGCGTTGTACGGAGGAGAACATCTGTGTGCCCACGTCGCGCAGGAAACGCCGATTGTGCAGACCGGTCAGGACATCCCGGACTGCGGCCTCTTCCAGGGCGCGGATCCGCTCCAGGTTTTCCACGTTGCGGGTCACCCGACAGGTAAACTCCTCCTCCAGGAACGGTTTGCCGAGGAAGTCATTGGCGCCGATCTTGAGGAAACGGGCCGAGAGGACATGGGCGCCAACCGAGGAGATGCCGAGGACGGCCAGTTGATCCTTGCCCCATTTTTGGCGGATCTGCCGGGTCAGTTCATAACCATCCATGTTGGGCATGGTGTAATCGGTCACCACCAGATTGATGGTGTCGTGTTGGTTGAGGATGCTCAGCGCTTCCACACCGTCCTGGGCCTCCAGAACCTGAAAATGGTGTTTGTGCAAAAGGCGTTTCATATGTTCCCGGGCGGAGCGGGAGTCGTCCACGATCAGGATTTGCACCTCCCGGTTGCGATGCAGGCGCATGAGGAGGGAGAAGAGATATTCCAGGCTGGCCGGGCCATCCTTGAGGACAAAATCGATGACTCCCTTGGCAAAGACGTACTCCCGCAGGGCTTCGTCAAATCGGGAGGTCATGACGATGCAGGGTATGGAGAGCCCGCGGAAAAATTCCACGATCTCCTCCTGCGTCGCATCGGGAAGGGTAAGATCCAACACGGCCAGGGTGAACCCATGCGCAGGTTGATGAACCAGAGATTTGGCCTCCTGGAAGGTGGCGACTGTGGTGACCTGGCAGGAGATGTGTTTTTCCATTTCCCGTTTCAGGGTGCTGGCGAGGAGCCGCGAATCTTCCAACAGGAGAATTTTTTCAACTTCGAATGGAGGCGCCATGTAGGTTTTTTGCTTTGGCAAGAGGTTGGCAAGGATGAAAGCGGCACGGTTGCCGTGAGGCGTCTTTCGATGACGCGCCACAACCGTGGGGAGATCGCTATCCCAGGGCAAAACCGGCCAGAATGATCAGGCCGGTCCAGCGGTTGCTGAGAAAAGCGCGGAATACCTTGGGTCGATGGTACTCCCGCAGGGTGTATAACTGCCAGGACATATGGCCCAGGGCGGCCAGCAGGGCGGTGTGGAAAAAAAATCCCAGGTGCAGGGATTGCCCAACCCACAGCAGCAACAGCAGGGTGATGCCATAGAGGAGGGCCACGGCAAGACGGTCATGGCGTCCAAACAGGATGGCGGTCGATTTGACGCCGATCTTGCGATCATCTTCCCGGTCCAGCATGGCATAGATGGTATCATAGCCCGCCGCCCAGGTCAGGGTGGCGGCAAAGGTGAGCCAGGCCGCGAGGGGTGTGGCGTTGCTGGCGGCGGCCCACCCCATGATGACGCCCCAGCCAAAGGCGGCGCCCATGACGAACTGGGGCAGGTGCATGAATCGTTTGGTGTACGGATAGAAAAGGGCCAACCCGGCGCCAACGAACGAGAGTTGGATGGTCAGGGTGTTCAACAGTTGAACCAGGGCGAATGCGCCTAGCAGCAGAACCAGGAGGAGCAGACGCGCCGGCCAGATACCTATGCGCCGGGCGGCCAGGGGTCGTTCGCGGGTGCGTTCGACATGGGGATCGAAGTTGCGGTCGGCCAGATCGTTGGCCACGCAACCGGCGGAACGCATCAAAAAGGTTCCCACACCAAAAATCAGGTAGAGGAACCCATCCGGGTCGTGGGGTGCGGCTGCGGTCAAGGCCCACCAGGAGGGCCACAGAAGCAGCCAAGTGCCGATGGGTTTATCCACCCGCATCAAGAGGAGCATTTCACGGAGCAGAACCATGGATCTCTTCATGACCAATTTTCGTAACGATTCACCACCCGGCAACAACGAATCGGGGTCCAGGGGGCTGGCTCCCTGGCAGGTCCAGGACAGAGTCCTGGTGGGGTTCGGGGCGAAGCCCTGACCAAGGCTTTCATATCAAAGCTTTTCTTGCAAGGGTGCTGAGTAGTTACCAATTTTCTTCCACAAAGAGAAGGGCCTGATAAAAAGGGATATTTTTCCATTCAGCGAACAGGGGGTGGTGGCGCAGGCGCTCCCGGGTGGTGGCTGGCGAAGCGAGACCGCAGAGGAACCGGGTAACCTGACGCGGGTGGGACAGGGACGGGTATTGTTCGTCGCGCAGGGAGAGCACCTGCCTGACCGCAGCGGCGCCCAGGGTTTGTGGGCGTGGCGCGGGAATGGTGACGGGTTTTTCCCCGGGGGAGCAGCAGCGGTCGCAATGACCGCAGGCGTCGTGGGTCTCGCCAAAATAGGCGAGCAGATGTTGAGTGCGGCATTGTGTGTGGCTGGCGAACGCCAACATGGCGGCGACACGCGCCATGTCGAGTTCCTCCCGTTTCATGAAGCGGGCATGGAGGGATTTCCAGAGTGATTCCTGGTCGTTGGGGAGGCGCAGGAGGCGGAATCCTTCCCGCACTCCCATGCTTTCCAACTCGATATCCCCCTGTTGCGCCAGATACTCCAGGGCAGCGATGACCCGGTCACGCGGCTGCTGCAAGACCCGGCTGGTCTCATGGGCATCCAGGGTGAACCATTTGATCTTTTTTTGGGCCTGGCGGAACACCCCCCGCAGAAAGGCCGCCCGTTGGGGATTGAAGCGGGCCAGAATCTCAGCCGATGATTTGCGGGGTTGAAACCGGTAGAGGGAGTAGAACGGACCGGTGGCTTGCATGATTCCCTCCAGTTCCAGATAGGTCATCAGGGTTTTGATGACCACGGGCCGGATGTCATGGCGGTTTGCAAGCTCTTGGATGGAAACGTGAAAGAAGGTGCCAAGGCCCAACAGTTCCTGGACCAGGGAGGCGATGCTTGTGTCGGTGGGAGTGTCGCCATAAGTGAAATTTTCCAGGACGACCCTGTCCTCGGCACACGCCAGCAATTCGCAGTGGGAGGTCAATCCGTCGCGACCGGCGCGGCCAATCTCCTGGGCATAGCTTTCCAATCCTTTGGGCAGATTGTAGTGATAGATGGCGCGAATGTTGGATTTGTCCAGTCCCATGCCAAAGGCGATGGTGGCCACGACGATGGTATCGTTGGCGGCCATGAAGCGATCCTGCACGCGATGCCGGTTTTCGGCATCCATGCCGGCGTGGTAGGCGAGGGCCTTGAGGCCGTGTTCGGAGAGAAAATGGGCCACTTTGTCGGCGGTATGTTGCAGGGTGACATAGACGATCGCCGGTTCCGGGGGTTGGCTGCGCAAACGTTGCAGGAGCAGTTGCTGGCGTTTGTCCTCATCCTCCGGGGCCGGGGTGACGCGCAGAAAGAGGTTGGAGCGGTAGAAACCGGTCTGGACGACATCATCGGGGGCGATGGCGAAGGCCTCCGAGATGGAGCGGGCCACGGGAGGGGTGGCGGTGGCGGTCAGTGCCAGGATGCGGGGGATGCCCAGGGTGCGGGCGAGTTGGGCGATTTTCAGATAATCGGGCCGGAAGTTGTGGCCCCACTCGCTGATGCAGTGGGCCTCGTCCACGGCCAGCAGGGCGATCCGCCATCGTTTGAGCGACTGTAAAAATCGTTCATTGCCGAGACGTTCCGGTGATATGTAGAGCAGTTTGATCTCTCCGGCGGTCAGGGCGGCAAACACCTGCCGGGATTGTTCGCCATCCAGGGTGGAGTCCAGGCGGGCGGCTGCCACCCCCCGACTGATGAGAAAATCGATCTGGTCTTTCATCAAGGCGATCAGCGGCGAAATGACCAGGGTCAGGCCATCCAGCAGCAATGCTGGCAACTGGTAGCACAAGCTTTTGCCGCCGCTGGTGGGAAAAATGGCCAAAACCGAACGTGTGGCGAGTAATTTCTCGATGACGGCGCGTTGTCCGTCACGGAAATGGGCGAAGCCAAAGACTTTTTCCATGCAAGCGGTGATGTCGCTCTCAGTGGTCGGTCGGGATGATGGGTCCATGGGTTTTAATCAAACTCCGCGGATACAAACCGCAGTACGTTACAGTTCTCCTTGATGGTCCGTTGGATGGCAGCATCGAAGCCACCCTTTCCGGTGGCCTGAATCTCTATGGATATTTTGACCTCCATCCCCATGCGCGAGGTGAATAGCTGAACGACTTCATCGACGATGGTGGCAAAATCGATCTTGGCTTTTATCGGATCCAGATTGACCGTGCCATAAAAATGTTTTTTCACGGTGGGTTGTTGGGCAAGGGGTTGCCCGGGTTGTCCACTGGCCCCTCCTGACCGCGATGGGCCAGCGACCGACGGAGTGATCGCATGGTTCTTGTCATCCCCATTCGGAGAGGCGTTGCCATTCTTTTTCTGTTTTTCCGTCTCCTGTTCCTGGCGCAGTTTTTCCTGATAGCGTGTTGCTGTTTCCCGTTCGATCAAGATGGCGGATGCGTCCAATGGGGTTGGACCCGATTGCCCAAAAACGAATCCGGGATAGCGCTCCCTTTCGATTCCGGTCGCGTAGCCAAAAAAATCTCGCGACGCAACGCCCTGGGTCATGACTTTCTTGAAGACGTCGTCGTTGACCATTCTGGGCAGGTAGAGGTAGTGGCAGGTGTCCTGCCACACCTTGAGGGCGGAAACTTCGGTCATGCCAGCCCTGAAATACCATTGACGCAGAACGTGCCCAAGATGAATCGGAGACCACTCCTTGATCAGCCACTCCTCGGCAACGGATTTTTCTTCGATGGCTTTGGTCAAGTCAGGCGCTGTCGGAGAGATGGCAACCACCTCCCACTCCAGGATAGGTTTACCGAGAACAAACTTTTCGTGCGGGTTGATCAGCCAGCGATAGGCCTCGCGCAGCAGGCGCTGCAAGCTTTGTTCGGCCTCTTTTTTTTGTTCTTTGGCCTGCCGGACCTGAATGGTGTTCAGAACGATACGCTCTTTTTCGATATCCAGGACAATCGAGTTCCAGGCCAGATAGTTTCGGCCCTGATCCCATACCCGGGAGACGACATCGTAGTCAGCGGCCAGGAACAGGATACGGTTTTGTTTTTGCCGTGGCTGATCACCCCGTTTGCGCAGGATCTCCCCGGCGGCGACCAGGGCGGCATTGGCAGGCCCTTTGTGGCCCTTGTGATAACTCACCGAGGGGGTCAGAACGACCAGGCGCGGTCCTGATCCGTATTCATCGGGGATGTCCGAGCCTGGAGTGAAAACATGGGCGCCACCCAGCACGCCACCTTTCCCGACCATTTTTTCCATCCTTGCCCGCAAGAGCGGCAGCACATCCTCCTGATCCTTGAAGCGCTGTTTGCGGGATTCCATTTCCCGTCTAAGGTTTGGGGTCAGACCAAACCAAAACCGATCATTTTCGACGTTGAGATAGTTGAGCTGGTCCAACAAACGTTTGAGAACGTCTTTGTAGTGTCCCAGGGGTTGATCGGGTCGTCCCACCCCCAACAGGATGCGTCCTTGTTCGACGCCTCTGGAAGTTTGTCTGGCAGCACCGGGGGCCGTTGCGAGAAAAATGGTTCGGGTCACCCGCCGGGCGGCCTGGATTTTTCCGAAACGGGCTTCATCGCCCTCGATATCGGCTGGTTTTGATTTTTCCCCGTCGATATCCCGATCGATCACCGGATCCCAACCCTGGGGCAGATAATCCAGGCATTTATTGCGCACTGCGGCATCGAAGAGCGGCAAGGCGCCGGGCATCACCAGGGGGTCGCTGTTGCCATCCTTCCACAGGCGATGAATCACCTGGGCGAGCAGTTGCAACACGCCACGGGTGCGCTGGAACCCTTGCAGGGTGGACCAATCCTCATAGAGGCGATCGAAAATTTCCGGGTGGATAGGGTAGGCCTGCCGCATCCTTTCGAGATAGCGTGACTCCTGGGTCTCGTTGGGCAGATCGGCCTTGTTGGCCACGTAGAAATCGGCAAAGGCCTGGCAACTTTGTTCCATGCCAAGCGGATCCTCGATACGATCGAAAAGGCGACGGCGCACAATGCTGAAGGCTTCATCCTTGGAAACCGGTTTCCATATTTTTTGAATCCGCCGAAAGTGGTTCTCCAACTGCGCCAGGACGATTTGCCCGCGCCCCTCACCCGCGTGGGAAGAGTCCGGCAGGGAGGCCAGCAGCACCGCCCTGGGCACCGATTTGATCCCCTCGGTCAAGGCCTGGATGAAGGTCATGTTGGTTTCGAAGGATCCCGCCGGGTAGGTCTTGCCTTCCTGAAACTGCCGATAGAAGGCCACCAGTTCATCCATGAGGATAACGCAGGGTGCGACCCGGGACAGCATGTCGATCAACGTGTCTTTGTCCGGGGATGTTCCCGACTCGTCGGCGCTGCGGACCATGGCGTAGGAGGACTCCCCGCCCAACTGCCACGCGAGTTCCCCCCAGAGGGTATGGCAGGTGACGGCGCCGTGGGTTTTGGGTTTGGCAACGTTCAGGTTGATGCCGTCGATGACCGCCATGCGGGCCGGTTGCAGACCCGTAACACCGATTTTGTCCAACAAGGGTGGAATGCCATGGAGGTCGCTGGCAGGCGTTTTGCCCCGAGCCAGATGGTAGACTGCCAACATGGTGTGGGTTTTTCCCCCACCAAAAGCGGTTTGCAGTTGGATCACCGGATCCCCGCCTTGCCCGGCCAGACGCCGCACGACGCTGTCCAGGAGCAACGCCATCCCTTCGGTGATGAAGGTGCGGGAGAAAAACGGCGCCGGATCCTGATATGCCTGTGCCGCCTTGTTTTGGTGGACCTGGGAGATATCCGCCGCGAACTCGGACTCCTGGAAAGTGCCTTTGAGAATATCCTGATGGGGGACGGCGATTCCACGCCAAGGGGTGATGGTCATTTTTCAGGCCTCCATTCAGGCAACAGTCCAAGAAACCGAACGGGCATGGGTCGCAACCTCCAGAACCCGAACCCGAGGATCCACGCTTTTGAGCAATCTTTTGAGCTTCATTTGCACGTTGGACGGATCCACCAGGCGGGGGAACAGTTTTGAGCGCCTGACGGGCTGCTCCAGATGCAGCACGATTCTCAGCGATGCAGAGGCCAACGCAGAGCGTGCAAACGATTTTTCCGAGGAGTCATGGGCATTCCTGGCAGCAGCCACAAGCCCTGCCAACGAATCGCGAACCTTGGCGGCCACTTCATCTCCCAGGTCACTGGGTTTGGTCCGTGGGCGGATTCGGTAATCCTTTACCTCGATGACCCATAGCGTCCGTCCTTGTCGCTGAGCCCCATTGTGTCCAATAGCGAGGATGTCCACCGCCTTCGTTCCGCCACAACAACCATTGAACTGGTTCCTGTAGAACGACCAATCATCATATTTCACGGCATCCCATTGCCCTGGGAAGGTGAATGTCAGTCTGCCTTCCGTAATGGCCGTCATGTCATTCACCTTCCAAGTAGCGGTCTGCCTGCAACAGCTCCTCGTCCAGGGCCGCAATGGGATCAACATCCCCACTGCTGTCGCCCTGGCTCACCGTCACGCCATCATCCAAGGTGTTGAGGGCGAAATAGCGTGTCCTGACCCCAGGCTGGGGCTGGCTCGCCAGAAGGATATCGAACTCCTTGAGCAAAAACAGGCTGTGCGTGGCGACGAATACTTGAATGCCATTGCGGCAAAGATCCAGGATAGTTTGGGCCATCAGGCGGATCAGACGGGGGTTGAGGTTGGTTTCCGGCTCGTCCCAAAACAGCACCCCCTGGTCCAGCAGGGTACCGGTGGCGATCAGCCGGCTGACCATGCCGAGTTTTCGCAACCCTTCAGCCACCAGGGGCATTTCCAAGTTCCCTTTCCCGGGCAGGTTGAGATAAAAACGCCCGGTCTTGTCGAGAACAATCTTCCCCCCCATGGCTTCTTCCAGTGGGGTCAGAAGCTTCCGAACGGTAGATTCCCTGGATCCTTTGATGGACGGCGCACCGAGCAGCAGACAGGTATCGCGGTAGGTTTCCTCGAACTCCAGATACCGTTCTTCGTAAAGGCTGACAAACTTCGGAAAGATTGTCAGCAACTCCCGGGTGGGGAAAAAGGCGGGCGACTTGTCAGCCCACTCCGTTGGCAATTGCGATATGTTGACCTCAGACTTGCTCTGGTAGGCAAAATCAAAAGCGATATTTCGGCCTGGAGCTGCAAATTCAGCTTCCACCTCGCAACGTTCCCGGCCCTGCTTACGGCGCGCCAGCCTGCCCAGGCTATCGGGCCGGAAGACATGGACCAGCTTTTCGGCCAACCGTGGCTGCATGGCTGTCTTGGTCGGGGCATCGGTCATGCCCTTGCGCCCCTCTTCCGCGCTGACGGCATGAAGCGCATAGGCCAGCTTGAGCAGATGGCTCTTGCCGGTGCCGTTGACTCCGACCACCACATTCAAGCCTGGGGAAAAGGAAAGGTCGGCCTGTTCAAAGACCGTGAAATTGGTCAGTTGCAATCGGTTGATCATATCCGGATCCTACAGATCCAAAGTGAGTTGAGTTCCAAGGTGGCCGACCTCGTGGGAGGCCCTGGCGATGCCATGCCAGGAGGTGATCAGTTCGTTGTAGGCGCGGGCGTCGTCGGCCCACTTTTTTCGTTCGCACAGGGTGTAGAGGTGGTAGGCCAGTTGGCGGATCGCCTCGGCGCGTTCCGGCATACGGGCCAGCAATCGACCAGATTCCGACTCCCCCTGTTTATCCAAAGCGTGGATCAAGTGGTGCAGGACTCCCCAAACAGGGGTGCGGTCATCTTGTTTTGGATCCCAAGCGTCCGGGTATTCTTTCCACCTCAGCAGCCGCACCTTGCCACCGCCGGATTCGATGACCCCGGCATCTCGGACCCCATCAACGCTGGTACCTTTAGCCCTGGAGAGGGTGTCCGCCGTGCCAAAAGGTCCGGCTGTCCAGCCGTATTCATCAAACCAGGTGGAGCAAAAAAGCGTATCGCTATCAAAGCTGCCGGAATCCGGGGTCAGAAAGTCGGTAATTTCTCGGTTGATGAGGATTAATGCGTCGTGAATCGGCATGGGGGTGCCATCCTGGTTGAGGACGGCACTATATTTCGAGTAGATCCCCATGCCTGGTCCAATGGCCGCCTGGGTCAAGTCCACCGGAGCGACGGGTGCCGTGCCCGCCTTGCCGCCAATCATGGTCTCCAGGGCTTCTGGCAAGGTATCCCGTAATTCGCGCTGGAAGTCGCGGCGGGAGATGGTCGCGGCATTATTGTCGCGCTTGCGACAGACCAGGATGATCGAGGAAGCCAGGGCATTGGTTCCGATGCCAATGGAACGTGCCCCTCGTTCCGTTCGCACGGGCCAAGTGCCGGTGATACCAAACCCGGCCTGAATGATCGCTTCCAGAAAGGTTTCCCAACCTGTGGATGTGGTCCCGCTATCCTTGGTTTCGGACTGTTTGAAAGCGTAGTAGATGGTGACCGGGAAACCGGGATGGGACTGTTCAGCCAAATTGTGAATGGCCTTGCTCATCCCATTCATGAAAAAGGCTTCGGCCTTCTCTTTGGAACCATGACGATAGGGCGTGGCCACTAACTCCTCAGCTTTGGGCACGGCCAATGTAGAAAACAACTCGGGATAAATGGATTTTAGCGAACGGCGCAGCCAAACGTAGAAAAAATCAGAAAGATCAGCGTAGCCGATGTTGTCATAGTATGGCGGGTCAGTCGAGACAATTCTATCCGTGGATATGGTTTGATTTTGAGCATCTCGTTGGTCAACCCTGGCTGAATAATTGGAATTACTTTTATTTAATACTCTTATCATATTATTTAATGACGTTGTGTAGTCTCCAGCCATACCCGAGAATACGTTGGATTCGGCATAATCCCAAACCATTGGGATAGCTTGCCTGCCAAATGTCCCAATTGCTTGATCCATACTTGGTCTCCAGCGAACCAATGAGCTTTGAGCATCGGTGAGTTTGCTGACTCCCATCCCCAAATACACCGCTACCGCATCCCCATAAGCCGCAGCTCCGGTGCCACCATCAGCGAGAGGTATATCGTCTTGAGAATGCGGGCGAGACGCCCGCGCTCCCGGGTGGAGTGCGTCGTTTTGGTGGAGTACGTCACCCTGGGAGCGCGGGCGTCCCGCCCGCTTATTTTTTTCGTGGAGAGCGTCGTCCTGGTGGAGAGCGTCATCCTGGGAGCGCGGGCGTCCCGCCCGCTTATTTCCCTCTTGAACTGCACTGCTAAACCCCCACTCTTCCACATGTTCACACAATCCAGCTTTGACCGGATTTAAATGAATATAGTTAACAACGGTGTTGAAATGGTCTTCGTTTCTAATCACTCGATCAAAATATTCTTCCATCCAAAATGCCCCCTTTCTACCAAGCATTTTGTTGGCTTCTTTGGCTGTGTAGGATTTCCAAGAATGAAGAATGGATGAGAGACTGTTTCCATGCCACGGTGTCACGAGAACGTGAACGTGATTAGGCATGATAACCCAGGCATGAAGCCGATACCGTGTTCCATCGAAGTGTAATAATGCTTGTTCCACCATCCTGGCCAGTTCCGGCTGTCGTAGCAAGCACTCACCATGTCCGACATCCAAAGCGGCTTCAATGCGCTTGCGACGCTCGCGTTGTTGCTCGTCGTCATTCAAATGGGCGAGTTCGTCGTTCCAACGTGACAACAACGATGCCGGTAGGCTGTCATGAAGGCGAAACGAGATGGATTGTGGGGTTTTTCCAGCTTCCCAATGGGGTAGATAGCCACGGGAATGGAATTCTTTTTGCGGGCGGGACGCCCGCGCTCCCAGGTAATCAGCAATCACCCGCTCCCTCGCCTCCAGCACCAGATCGGAAAAGGTGGTCAGGGCGACCAGTTGGCGGGGGGTGAAAAGATCGCCAAAGGATTTCATGCCGTACATCGGTGGTGAGAACCAACGTGGATTTTCTGGCATATCAACTGTTGGTCGCCAAGCTGGTTCCACTTTCTTTGCAATTTCTTCCATGTCGATTGTCGGGTCAAGATAAATACGACCATGACGACCTTCTGCCACAATCGCCATTAACCGATCCCCCATGCGTCCTCCCTGGGACTCGGAATAGATGTATTTGGGTTCAATAGGGCTTCCAGACAATATGCAGCGAAAATTAGCCCCTCGTGAAAGTTTGGTTCCGTTCTTCAATTCATCAAAATGATCCGGCTTCCCAATCCTCACCCGGAAGCGGAACTGGTCACCATCCACCACCGGCTCCACGTAGGCCTCTTTGCCCTCCTTAGTGGATAACACGAAAGAGGAAACCAGTGGCACATCCACATGGGAAAAAGCCGGGTTGGGACTCTTGACCGTCCGTGCCCAGAGCCAAGCGATAACAGTGAGTTTCTGACCCACCAAACCTTTCAGGTCGGGTCGCTCGCTGGCCATATCAGCGGTAATCTCTACTTGCGGATAAAGATGACCAATGCGCTTGAATGCCTCCTCCCGCATCCAATGACCATAACGGCGTACATCCTCGGCCAGTCCTGTCGCTCCCGGCCAATCTACCGGGAGCGCGGACGTCTCGTCCGCCAATGACAGGCGAGACGCCTGTGTTCCCGGAAACACCGGCGCACGTCCGGCAAACTTGGGCGGGATCTCGATCATCGCCTTATTGATCAACACTGCCACCGGATTGAGATCCGAGGCATAGGCCTCCAATCCCAATCGCTGCGCCTCCAGGGGAATGGAACCCCCACCGGCAAAGGGATCATGAAAAGCAGGCAACTTTTCTGGATCAAACCCCGGCTGCCCCTTGTTGAGGTCGCAGGTCTCCCGCCAGGATTTTCTGATGGCCGCCCTCGCCCTGTTCAAGACCTCCTCGTTGTTGGTGTTCTCCCACTTCACCAAATCGCGGATAATCTGGAACAACTCCTCCCGCTCGGCATCGGCCTGGGCTTTGGTCTTGCCACTGGAATAACCCCGCTCGCCACCCGGATCGTTTACCAACTGCGCAAACAACACCGCCCGCGCCGCCGCCAAGGGTCGCCGCGCCCACCACAGATGCAACGTGGAAGGGTGCCCGTGACGAATGGATTTCTCCCGTGCCGCCGCCACGTTGATGTCGTCCAGGGGCAGGGCGACTTCGATGAGTTTTTTGGGGGCTTTGATGGACATGTGAGACGTTCCTGTTTCCGCTGGCCAGGGCATACCCGCTCGGTATGGTTTCGGCAAAGCGATGCACCGCAACCAAACCCCAGGTCCAGCTCAGGCAACGACTAAGCCAACCAAAAAATATCGTTGAATTTGCACAAGAATCGAGCAATAATTGCAGAAATAGAAGATTTTAATCGTCAATCTTATGACAGTTCTGGTTTTTTTGCCTCAGCACGGGGGCGTTTCTTTTTTAGGTAGTGTCCCTTCTTGGTTGATCGCGGTCACACAGCCCTACCAAACTCGAATC
>JADGBZ010000037.1 GCA_015231175.1 Magnetococcales bacterium
GCCCTTCCTCCTGGTGGGGTTCGGGGCAAAGCCCCGACAAAGGCTTTCATGTCCAGGCTTTTCTTGCAAGTCTCAAGAGTTCTTTTTGGTTGCTGCTGATTGTATGTTATGAATATATACAAAACATGATCGATTTTGAAAAAATCATTGGCTTCAACTGGGACCATGGCAACCAACGAAAAAGCGCCGACAAACACGGCGTCAGTCAGTCGGAGGCAGAGCAGGTATTTTTCAATGATCCGTTGCTCATGGTTGAGGACATTCGACACAACCAGACAGAGCCACGCTTTCACGCACTGGGCAAGACCAACTCAGGGCGCAGGCTCCATGTGACCTTCACGCTACGAGAAGATGCCATATTGATCCGGGTCATTTCTGCCCGAGACATGACTATGGGCAGGCAGGACAAAGCACCCCCTAGTTTCAAAACGGAAGCCGAAGAACGGGCGTTCTGGGAAGTTCATGATTCGTCCGACCATGTAGCCTGGGACCAAGCCGAAAGGGTTTGCCTGCCCAATCTGAAGCCCTCTACCAAGGCCATATCCCTGCGCCTGCCAATTTCCCTTCTGGAGCAGATCAAGATCACAGCCAATAAGCGGGATGTGCCTTATCAGTCCCTGATTAAAATCTGGCTGGCAGAAAAGGTGAAGACTGGGTAACTATTCACCACCCGGCCACGCACCGAGATCCAGGGCAGCGCCCTGGTGGGGTTCGGGGCAAAGCCCCGACAAAGGCTTTCATGTCCAAGCTTTTCTTGAGAGAGTGCTGAATATTTACAAAAAATCACTACCAGATGGTTTTTAGATTCGGAATGGACAGGAGCCGCTGATCACAAGTGACCAGCGGTGCTTGGTAGTGGATCGCCGTCGCGACAATCAGTCGGTCAGCAGGATCTTTGTGGGAAAACATGTCGGTTTGAGCCAACACGGCTATGGCAGGCGACAAAGGAAGAATCTCCAGATTCATGGCAACCAAAGAGATCCTCCATATAGGAAGTGGCATCAACAACAGGCCGCAGCCTTCCTTTCGCGAAGAGCATGGCAATCTCCCACAGGGTGATGTCAGAGCATGCCAATGTGTTTTTGGATATTCCTTTCTCCAATACAGACATGGCCTTGACGCTCAATCTGTCAGGCGCATCAGCCCAGAAAAGCAGGACATGAGTGTCACAGATGGTCGGCATCACCAGTCCAGTCGTTGTCTCCCAGAGGAGAAGTCACATCACCGCCAATGACCGAACCGCGAAGCGACTCAAGCCTCCGTCGGGCTGCATCAGCATCTTTCTGAACCGGAACGACCCGGACTACTACCCGCCCTTGGAAGGATATTTGGATCTCCGTACCATCATCCACCTGTTTCAGATACCCCGGTAGACATTTCTGGAATTCATCCGTATCGACTTGCAGCACGGTTTTCCCTCCGAGTCAATCAGCAGGGGTGACCAGTTTCCGCAAGCCACCTTTGGTTGCACGGGGGCAACTATTCGGCACCCTTGCAAGAAAAGCCTGAATATGAAGGCCTTTGTAAAGCTTCGCCCCGAACCCCACCAGGACTCCGTCCTGCACCTGCCAGGGAACCAGCCCCCTGGACCCCGGACAACGACCCACCCCCTGGTGCGCTTCCCGGCGCCAGGGGGTGGACGTGTCGCGGGTTTTGAATCTCAACCCTCCTCAAGTTCCTTCATGGTCAACTTGACCCGGCCCTGGCGGTCGACATCGAGCACTTTGACTTGCACCGTATCCCCTTCTTTGACCACATCGGTCACCTTCTGTACGCGCCGATTGGCCAGTTGGGAAATGTGGACCAGTCCATCCTTGTTGGGCAGAATGTTGACGAAGGCCCCGAAGTCGGTGATGCGCACCACCTTGCCGGTATAGATCTGTCCTTTCTCCACATCGGCGACAATGCGGCGGATGATGCTTTCGGCACTCTGCGCCCCGTCGGCATTGGAGGAGGCGATGCTGATGGTGCCGTCATCCTGGATATCGATCTGGCAGCCAGTCTCTTCGGTAATGCTGCGGATCACCTTGCCGCCGGAACCGATAACATCGCGAATCTTGTCCGGATCGATCTTGATGGTGAAGATGCGCGGGGCGTAGGCAGAGAGTTCCGCCCGAGGGGTGGTGATGGATTTGCTCATCTCCCCGAGAATGTGGATCCGGCCCTGCCGGGCCTGTTGCAAGGCCACCGCCATGATCTCGCGGTTGATGCCAGTGATCTTGATGTCCATTTGCAGGGCGGTGATGCCGCGCTCGTTGCCGGCCACCTTGAAATCCATGTCTCCCAGATGATCCTCATCCCCCATGATATCGGAGAGAACGGCAAAGCGATCCTTCTCTTTGACCAGGCCCATGGCGATGCCGGCCACGGATTCCTTGATGGGCACACCGGCATCCAGCATGCATAACACCGAGCCGCACACCGTGGCCATGGAGGAAGAGCCATTGGATTCGGTGATTTCGGAGATCACCCGCATGGTGTAGGGAAACTCCTCGGAGGTGGGCAGGATGGCCGCCAGGGCACGGGTGGCCAGTTTGCCGTGACCGATTTCGCGCCGTCCGGGCGAACCCAGGCGTCCGGTCTCGCCGACGCTGTAGGGAGGAAAGGTGTAGTTCAGATAAAAACTGTCCCGGGATTCGCCATCCAGGCTTTCGACGATCTGTTCGTCACGACCGGTGCCCAGGGTCACGGCGGCGATGGCCTGCGTCTCACCCCGGGTGAAGAGGGCTGAACCATGGACCCGGGGCAGGATGCCCACTTCGCACACGATGGGGCGTATATCGGTCAGGCTGCGGCCATCGATGCGTTGTCCGGTGGTCAGGATTTGCTCCCGGACCACCTCGGATTCAAGGTGATGGAACAACCCCCTGATCTCTTCACTGCGATCGCCACTCTGGCCATCGGCCCCCGGGGTGGCGGCGAAACGGGCCACCACCTGTTCCCGGACCTGGGCCACGGTCTCCTGGCGCTTCAACTTTTCCCGCACCCCGTAGGCGGCCCGCAGATCGCTCAGAAAGGCCTCGCGAATCCCGGCCATCAGGGCGGCATCCTCCTGAATCTCCCGCACCGGCCAACGCGGCTTGCCACACTCGGCGGCCAACTCCCGAATGGCGGCGATCACGGGCTGGAAGCCGGCAAAGCCGAACATGACCGCATCCAGCATCTGCTCTTCGGTGAGAAATTTGACTTCCGACTCCACCATGGTCACCGCATCGGCGCTACCGGCCACCACCAGATCCAGGCGGCTCTCCGCCATCTGCTCCCGGGTCGGGTTGAGGACAAAGGCATCGTTGATGAAGGCCACCCGCGCCCCGCCGATGGGGCCGTCAAACGGAATGCCGGAGATGGACAAGGCCGCCGAGGCGCCGGCCATGGCGGCAATATCCGGTGAGTTGATCCCGTCGTAGGACATCACGGTGGCCACGACCTGCGTATCGTTGCGATACCCCTTGGGAAACAGGGGGCGCAGGGGACGGTCAATGAGGCGGGAGGTCAAAATCTCCCGATCCGAGGGGCGGGTCTCCCGCTTGATGAAGCCACCCGGGATGCGCCCGGCGGCCCAATGTTTCTCCTGGTAGTGGACCCCCAGCGGAAAATAGTCCATGCCGGGACGTTCGCTCTTTTCGGCGGTGGCGGCCACCAGGACCACCGTCTCGCCATAGGTGACCAGCACGGCCCCGTCGGCCTGGCGCGCAATCCGCCCTGTCTCCAGGGTCAGGGTCGCCGGACCGAACTGGAGGCTTTTTCGATGTATGTCAAACATGTTTTTGTATCCAGAGAAGTTGGTCGTGATGGGGGATTATTTGCGCAGATTCAAACGCTGAATGAGACTTTGGTAGCGGCTCAGCTCCTGTTTTTGCACATAGGCCAGGAGGCGGCGCCGCAGCCCCACCATTTTCAACAAACCCCGCCGAGAGTGATGATCCTTGTGGTTGACCCGCAAATGCTCGGTCAGATTGTTGATCCGTTCGGTCAGGAGGGCCACCTGCACCTCCGGCGAACCGGTATCTCCTTCCTTGGTGGCGAACTGAAGAATGACTTCCTTTTTACGCTCCGGGGTAATCGACATCGATTCTCTCCTTGCATCCAGGCTCAGGTTGGACAACGCGCCCGATGCACCGGAGAATCACGGATTCAGGAGGTCAGAAACAGGCGTTGTGGCCGGCACAGGCACTCTTCGGCAGCATCGGCCATGGTTTCCACCACGCCGATGGCCCCGAATTGTCCTGCCGGGGTCAACAACCGCACGGTTCCGATCGGGCTGGTTGCCGCCGGAACCCTGACCGCCTGTCCGTTACGAATCCGGTGCCAGGCATCCGCCCGCAGGCGCAGTACCGGGATGTCGTCCAGTACCCGATCCACGGGCAACAATATTTTTGGCAGGCCCCCCTCGGCGACCTTCTCGGCGAGCTGGTCCAGGGTGACAGCCTCCTGCATGGTAAACCCCAAAGTCCAAGTGCGCAACAAACGTTCCAGATGTCCCAGACAGCCGACGTGGCGCGCCAGATCCCGGGCCAGGGAGCGCATGTAGGTTCCCTTGCCGCAATGGACGGCCAGAATCGCCACCCCCTCCGCATAATTCTCCAGCTCCAGGTGATGAATATGGACCGGGCGGGGGGCCATGACCACAGCTTCGCCCCGGCGCGCCCGGGCGTAGGCGCGTTCGCCATCGACATGCAACGCCGAATAGGCAGGCGGGATTTGTTCGATGGCGCCGACAAAGTGCCGCAGCGCCTCGGTGAGGGCCAGCGGGTCGGGCCAGCGGTCATCCCTGGCCACCACCTGCCCTTGTAGATCCCCCGTATCGGTTTCGGCGCCGAAACGGATCCAGCAGCGGTATTTTTTGTCCCCGGCCAGCACCATGGCCAGGGTCTTCGTCGCCTCGCCCAGGGCCACGGGGAGCAACCCCTCGGCGAAGGGATCCAGCGTGCCGCCGTGCCCGGCCTTGGCAGCCCCGGTGATGCGACGCACGGCGCTCACCACGCCGAAGGAACTCATCCCGGCGGGTTTGTCGATGGCCAGCCAGCCGCTCGGGGCGGGCTTTCGGGATTCAGGGTTCTGTTGTGTGGCCTTCACGACGACGCACCATCGGGGCCGAGCAAAAATTCAGCACCCGGCAACGAATCGGGGTCCAGGGGGCTGGCTCCCTGGCGGGTCCAGGGCAGCGCCCTGGTGGGGTTCGGGGCGAAGCCCTGACAAAGGCTTTCATATCCAAGCCTTTCTTGAAAGGGTGCTGAAGTAGTCATAAATTTCGCCACGTCCATGGCCATGTCCCTGGCGATTTGGCGGATCAGAACCGGGGAAACGTCCTGAATTCGGATTAAAGACGCGGCTCACCGTCTTCCAGCAACAGAGCAATGACCCCTTCCAGGTTGATACGCAGTTCGTCCAGGGACCACCCTTGAGCGTGGGCGCCCGGAAAACCGGGAACGTGCCCCACATGGTATCCGGTGTCCGAGCAACGCTCCACCATGGCGTCAAATACCCGCATCACGGAATCCTTTCAAAACATGGGCCTTCCACACAGAGCGGTGCAACCTCCCGACGCAACCTTTCAAACAGGGTGCTCTTGATCACATCCATGTCGAAGTGAACCTGTAAAGCCAGCCAGTATTCCGGAGATTGGTTAAAAAACAAGCCCAAGCGCAGAGCCGTTTCCGCACCGACCGGTTTCTTTCCGCACAGGATGTCATCCACCTGCAAGGCCGCCATGCCCGTACACTGAGCCAGCCGGTGTGGCGTGATGCCCAACTCGTCCAAAAGCTCTCCGAGGTGAACTCCGGGGTGAATGGGAGGAATCCTTTCGCCCGTGGACAGATCGGAAAAATCGATATGGGGCAACTCTTCGATGCGAATGGTCAATTTTTTCCCCTATCTAGTGGTGATCCATCATCTCCACATCATAAGCGTCACCATCCACGAACCGGAAGCAAATGCGCCACTGGTCGTTGACGCGAATACTCCAACGTCCTTCCTGGTCTCCTCGCAAAGCTTCCAAACGATTGGACGGCGGCAGACGCAGGAGATCAATCCGACTGGCGGCATGAATCCCATCCAACCGCATTTTGGCTCGGAAGACAATTTCCCGCGGCAACGCTTTGACAAACTCTCCGGCAAAGATGGCAGCGGTTTTTTTGTCGGCAAAGGTCTTGATCACCCAACCTCAATTACACTCCAGCTTGCTGATCAGACCGGAGATGCTGCCACCGAAGACGATGTCGTCATAGTTGTCGGATATCCCGACGGCTCCATAGGTGGGATCGGTGCTGCTCGATTCGTCCGAGGCATCCATGGAGCGCAACACCCGGTCGGGATTGTCGAAACAAAGGCTGTTGCCGGGATCGTTCTTGCCGTCGAAAACGCCGGCCGACAAGGCCGGAGAGGTGTCCTGGTTGGCATTATTGAAGCCGGAACTGGCCAGGATATAGGCCATGACGGAGCCATCCATGACTGTTCCACCAACACCACTCGTACAAATGGAATCAGCATTAAGGCCACTTCTGGATTGCAACCGGGCGGTAAAGATCTCTTTGGTAGGATCTCGTGGTGTAAGTTGCAAAGCAGTCGTCAGTTTGGAGCAAAAATCAGATCTCGAACGAGTTGTTGACGTTCCTGCAAAGTTTTGATCTGTAGCAAAGTCACAGGACGCTGCGTTTGTGCAACCACCAGTGACGGTACGCATCATATACGTGGCATACTTGATAGCCCGCCCCCACGGATCGCGATTGCTGGCCAAACCAAGCGCCCGGTACGGCAGATCAGCGGTATCGTACCTGGTTCCAGCGGTATTGCCAAAAGCAACGCAAACGTTGCTGGTAATGTTTTCCAGGCCATCACTGTCGGTATCAGGACATGGCAACCGATTGTTGGCGATGGCAAACCCTTCGATGGCGCTCTGGATCTCCTTCATCTGCACCCGGGCGGCGCTGACCTTGGAGGATTGCAGATAGTTCGGCACCAGGGAGAAGCCAATGGCCAGGATGAGACCCACGATGACCATGACGATGGAAAGCTCGATGAGCGAAAATCCGGCTGAGGGGTGTTTTTTCATGGGTGTTGTCTTTCTGGATGAGTGCCTGGGTGAGCGTGCTGAGGGGGCCTTGTGGCGGTGCGTCATCTCGGCTTTTACCTTGGGCGAGTCGTCGATCATCGTCCAGCCTGACGGTGTATCCTAGTCGTTATGTCAAAAAAATGCGAATGATTTTTCCGTGTCCGTCCAGGACCATGAAAGGCGCGCCACCACCCGTTCCGTCTCCAGGTTGCAACAGATCCGTGCCGATCGAGGGCCGGGCACAACGCTTGACTCTGGATGCTGGAGTTCCGCCGTTGCGGGAAACCATGGAGCGGAATAGGGTGGATCGCCCCCTGCGGTGTATTTTTATGTGGGCGCAAGGTGAGTCGAGAACCTTTGCCGGTGGAGGAGTCGGAGATGCGGTATGCGGGATTTGGCATTTTCGTGGTGTTGCCCATTCTGGAAATCGTCCTGATGATCCGGATGGATCGAACCATCGGCATCGGCAACACGTTTCTGTTGCTTTTGGCCGCCGCCGCCTGGGGCCTCCACCTGATCCGGCGAGCTGGATTGCGCACCCTGCGCGCCTGGCAGGAGAGCATGGATCGCCATGACTCCCCCGGCAATGCCCTCCTGGATGGGTTGATCCACTTTCTGGCCGGTGTTCTGCTCGTGGTCCCGGGGTTTTTGACGGATGGTCTGGCCATTCTGTTGCTCTTCCCTCCCACCCGTTTCATCCTGAAACGGTGGTTGCTGCGGTATGCGAGGGAACGGGTAGCAACCGGCCAGGGTCCACAACACCCTCCCGGCGGGGCCTCGACCGGTCTGGGCCGAAGCCAAACCATCGATGGGGAGTTTCGTCATGAGGATCCCTGAGAGGCTGTCCAAGGACGCTTGAGAAAGGTAACTGTTCAGCACCCTTTCCAGAAAGGCTTGGATATGAAAGCCTTTGTCAGGGCTTCGCCCCGAACCCCACCAGGGCGCTGCCCTGGACCCGCCAGGGAGCCAACCCCCTGGACCCCGGTTCATCGTTACAGGGTCTGGATGGTTGCCAGGGGGATGGCCCCCGGGCGCAGCAGAGTGACGCCCCCCTCCCCGACACGGACCACGGTCGAGGGGAGCTGCAGCGCAGCACAACGTCCCGGCAGCACCACGGCCACCTCTTCCGGCCACAGGGAGCGCACGCCAGCCGCATCCCGGGCCGGCTCCCCGCCGCTTGGGTTGGCGCTCGTGGAGACCAGGGGCCCTCCCCAGGCCCGCAGCAGGGCCGCCACCCGGGGCGACGATGACACCCGAACCGCCAGATGGTCACCACCACCGGTCAGCAAGGGAGAGAGTCCGGGGAGAGCCGGCAGGACCAGTGTCAATGGACCCGGCCAAAAGTGCGCCATGAGCCGCTGCGCCGCCGCCGAAGGTGGCTGAACCAATCCGGCAAGCTGCGCCACATCCCTGACCAGAAGGATGACCCCCTTGGCAGAATGACGCCTCTTCAGGCGCAGCAACGCCTCCAGGGCGGTCCCGCAAAACGGATCCACCCCCAACCCAAAAACCGTCTCGGTCGGATAGGCGATGATCCTGCCCTGACGCAGGGCGGTCACGGCTTTGGTCAGGGGCATGGTTGATCCATTCGCCTGGTGATGGCGGTATAAGTCTGCGACATGGCCCTATTCCAAATAAATCTCTTGCACACTCACCAGATTCGCGGGGTGAAATCGTCCGCGTTGGCCAGGGTGACAGTTTCCCCGGACTGGACGATGACGAACAAACCCTGCTTGATGGCAAAGCGGTCGGCTTCCTCATCAACGACGATGGCGGCCACGGCTCCCATGACCTGTTTGTGGGCGTAGTCCGGGAAAAACTCCTTGAATTCGGCCAACCGCTCCAAATGCTCCCGTACATCTTCAATCTTGAGCTTGCTCTTGACCTCGACCAGAATGGCCACCGTGGTGTCAATCGCTAAAATGTCGATCTCCATGTGACGGTTGCCGGGCAGCTTGGCCTTTATCCTGGGAGCCACTGCACGTACTTCAATGCCCCGCTCGGCGAACAGCTTTTCGCAAGCTGGGGCAACCAGCCCTTCTACAAATTCCCCCCAGCGACTGCTCAAATTTCCCACCTGCCGGGCCACGTCCTTGACGACCCGGCTGGTTTCCTGCACCTGTTGATCCGTCTCTCGCATTTTCCGGTCGGTCTCCTGCATTTTCCGGTCAGTCTCCTGCATTTTCCGGTCGGTATCCTGCATTTTCCGGTCGGTATCCTGCATTTTCCGGTCGGTATCCTGCATTTTCCGGTCGGTATCCTGCATCTGTTTGGTCAACTCCTTCACAACCCGCTCGGTATCCTGTATCTGCCTGGCAGTTTCGCGAAAGAGTTTCCAAACCTCATCGAGGGTCACGGTGTCGGACATGCGGTTTCTCCCAAGAGCAGGCAGCCATCCCTGCGAAGAGCATACCTGAAACCGCGTTCCGGGATGAAGGTATTTATCAATCTCGGACGATCCACGTTGCAGGCGCCGAACGGTTACGGTCCGGGAGGCTCTGAACGATTACAAACCATGAGAAATAATACTGTTGTATCGCGCTTGCACCACGCCGTGCCTGTACAGTAGAATGTGAGGGCTGGTCGTCAGTTTTTACAGCCTCAGGAATACAAAAACATGATCACACCCGTTTCCATCACAAATGTGGTCTACTCGGCATTGAGCCTCAACAACTCGATCAATGTTCCCGTGACGCCTGAAACCCCCTTCGGGCGTGACCTGGTGACCTTTTCGGCGACGAGCCAGGCCTTGAGCCAGTCACGGGCGCGTGGGGGCATGCCGGACGAGTGGAGCGACAACTGGAGCCCGGACAAGATCCGTCTCTCCCTTTTCCGGGGAACCATGGCCTCGCGGCGCGAGGTGTTTCAAAAATATACGGCCAACAATATCTACGATGCCACCTCCCGGGGACTTGCCAGTGTGAAAAACTGGCAACCCGATCTGGCCACCGATTCCCCATCCGGGGGGTCCGGCCTCTTTTCTCATATCGTCTGATGGCAGTGTGGCTGGCGGGTGCGTCCGGCTGTGACCCACTTTCAAGAAAAGCCCGGAGGTGAAGGCCTTTGTCAGGGCTTCGCCCCGAACCCCACCAGGTTTCAGGTTGCAAGAAAAGCCAGGACATGAAAGCCTTTGTCAGGGCTTCGCCCCGAACCCCACCAGGACTCTGTCCTGGACCTGCCAGGGAGCCAGCCCCCTGGACCCCAATTCGTGGCCGGGTACCGGATAGTTACGATTTTTTTATGGTGACGCCCCATTCGGCCATACCCACCTCAAACATTCTGCGAAATCCGGGCAATGGCGGCACCCCCATGACCTGAAAGTGGTCGGCATCACCCAGATAAGGTTGTATCCCAGCCGAACAATCCCCTTTGGGTAACAGGTCATCCCATAAATATCGATAACGCGGCGTCAAAGGGAGCAGGCGTTGATTGGTGGAGGCACGCCACAATAAATCAGCGTGCCGTGATTCGACATAGGGACCATCGATCAACAAATCGATCCGACGCAACAATGCCTGCTGCGGACCATCGGTTGCCGTGGCCTGGAGATCCTCCCAAACCAATCCGGTGTAACACACGACACCCAAATCCTTTCGAGCGCGGATGCCGTCGATCAGATCGACCAGTGCCAAAGCTTGCAGCATGGGTTCGCCTCCCGAAAGGGTGATCCCCTCGATGTCATTTTGGGCAAGAACCCAGTCGGTCAACTCACCCACAGCCACCACCTCTCCCCCATCGACCGGCCACGACTCGGGAACCAGACACCCCCGGCAAAACAAAGAACACCCCTGGAGCCAAATCACGGCCCGGCGGCCAGGCCCCAAAACGTGAACAGGAGAGACTTTGTCAAACAGGGCCAAGCTGGAAGACTGCATGGGCTCATTTCCTGGTCACTGTGTTGGCGCTCTTTCAAGAAAAGCTTGGATATGAAAGCCTTTGTCAGGGCTTCGCCCCGAACCCCACCAGGACTCTGTCCTGGATCTGCCAGGGAGCCAGCCCCCTTGTATCTTGGATCCGAGGAAATTGGAAAACCGCCTTTGGTGAGAATTGATCCTATCGGGAGCTTACGCCACCTCCCGAATTTCCACCAACCTGGAGACACGACCGCCCCGTCAATATTGAAATAATAGTTCAATATCAATATATTGTGCATTAACCAAGAAAAAAGTTCAGCCGTGGGGATGCGCCGTTCTCGCGCAATTTTTTTTCAATGGTGTAGAGTTTACGAATTGGCATCAGCATTCAGACACGGGTCACAGCCAGTCGGCATGTACCACAGGCAACTCTGACCAGCAGGTGGTGTAGCGGGGCGAACGGTTGCCAGATTTTGTAGCCCAGCGCTGATGTGTTCCCTCGCCAGCCACACGGATGATGTCCTGACCGAATCGTTGCCGCAAGGCGTCCAGGGTACTCATCAGGGCGGCGCTTTTCCGTTCGGCCACCGGGTCGGCAAACAAATCGCCCTGTCTACCAGACGCACTTTCCAACTCCATCAGGATGACCCCGGCCTTGTGGTAGGCATAACCGGGCCGATAAATCAGAGCCAAACCGTGCGTACTTACACGTCCGAGCTGCAACTCGTCGGCAGAGGGGGTTGGTACTGGCAACGTCACTCCCTGGCGATACTGGGGATCGCGCTCCCGAAACGGGTTGGTCTGGATGAAAACGTGTACCGCTCCCGCCACCGACGCCTGTTTCCTTAATCGCCGCACACCCCGACGCAAAAAACTCAAGATGGCCTCGATCAACTCTTCCTGCTTGTACACCGGCAGGCCAAAGGAACGCGATGACTGAATCTGCTGCCGTGGTGGTGGCGCCATCTCCAGAGGAAGACAGGAGATGCCGTTCAACTCTTGGACAATGCGATCCATGACTACGGAAAATCCCATCCGCAGCCTACGCGCACCTGCCTGGCGCAACGCAAGTACGTTCGTTATCCCCAATGTGCGCAGCCGCTCCGCTCCACGTGGTCCCACCCCCCAAACCTCGGCCACATCGATCTCCAATAACAGCCGCTCCAGATCGTCACTCCCCATGATATTGAAGTTACACACCCCCTTGTATGACGGACGCTTCTTGGCAACGTGGTTGGCCAGTTTGGCCAGGGTCTTGGTGGAGGCGATACCGACTCCAACCGGTAATCCCAACCAATCAGCGACTTCTCGGCGCATGGTCTGGCCAACGTGGGTAACGTCATGCTGGTTACCAAGGTCGAGGAAGCACTCGTCAATGGAGTAGATCTCCTGGCAAAGAGTAAATCGCCCCAACAGGGTCATCATGCGCTGCGACATGTCGGCATAGAGGGCATAATTGCTGGAGAGCGCAACGATCCCGTGTTGCTGCGCCAGGTCGCGCAGACGGAACCAGGGTTCGCCCATTTTTACACCAAGCGCCTTGAGTTCGTTGGACCGGGCCACGACACAGCCGTCGTTATTGGAGAGAACCAGCACCGGCTTCCGCCACAAATTCGGATTGAACACCCGTTCGCAAGAGACGTAAAAATTATTGGCGTCAATCAATGCGATATTTTGCCTGCCACCCGATGTATCGCCCATCGCACCACTCCCCAAATGACCAACTCCTGCCCCTGGGCCACCAGGACATCTGGATAATCTGAATGGGCAGAACGCAAAATCACCGCGCCTTGCCGACGCACGATCTGTTTGACCACAAACCCGCCATCCAGCACGGCAACGACGACACTCCCTTCTTCAGGTGGCATGGAGCGATCCACCACCAATATATCCCCGTCGTGGATCCCCATTCCTTCCATCGAATACCCGTTCACGCGCCAAAAGAAAGTGGCCTCCGGGCGTTCGATCAACAGGTGTTCGAGGCCAAGTTGTTCGGTTGCCTCATCCTGGGCTGGTGACGGAAAACCCGCCGCCACTGGAGAGATCAGCAGAGGGAAAGTCCCCTTACGGTGGGGTGGGGAACGCATCATGACCTGCCGTATTGCCGCAGCAAACCAACTACGACCCCAAAGAGGCTCAGGCTATGTCCTGGTCGCAAGATCGGATAGGTGGGATTGGCCGGATGCAACGTCCACTCGCCCTCTTCGCTCACCAGGGTTTTGAGCGTGAACTCTCCGTCCACCTCGGCTACCACCAGGACACCAGCATCCGCGCTGGAACATCGTTCCACGACCACCCAATCTCCCTCGTAAATGCCTGCCCCCTGCATGGAGTCACCCTTGACCGGCAACAACACTGTGCGTGATGGGGTTTTGACCAGCAGAGTATCGATCAATACCGGGCTACTTGCCGCATCCATGACCATTTCCGGATGGCCCGCCCGCACCGTCATCTCTGCCAATGGGCGTTCAAAAAAACGGTCCGTCGGTGACCACTCACCATCCGGGGTTCGTTGGACGTAACCCACGGACTCCAGTCGGCGCAGCAGCTTGGAGACTGCTGATTTGGCACTCAATCCCAGGACCGCACCCAAGCGCGTGTAGGAGGGCCACGCCCGATATCGGGCATAATAGTCGCGCAGGGTGTTCAGATGGTCGGCATCACGATTGATGGGTGACATGACACAAACTCTCCTGGAAGATCGTCAGTACCGTCATTATGGTGAACGAAAGTGCTCCATGTCCAGGGGAATATTTCCAATCACCCTGTGTCGAACCTTCGTTTGGAAGCGGGGAACCACGGCAACAGGGGGTGGGTTATCTGCAGGGCAGCTCCACCCGTGCCTCCAGGCCGCCGCCGCTGCGTCCCAACAGGATGATCTGCCCGCCGTGGAGCTGGGCGATTCTCTCGACGATGGCCAGTCCCAGGCCAGCCCGACCCGCGCCGCTGCGCGCCGTATCCAGGCGGGTGAAGGGACGCAACATGCGCTCCCGTTCCTCTGGAGGGATACCGGGCCCCCGATCCATGACCCGCAGCCGGAACCATGTACCAAGCACTTCGGTGCGCACCTCGATGGCCTGTTGACCGCCGTAATGGACGGCGTTGTCCACCAGATTGGTCACCAGACGTTGCCAAGCCGAGGCTCGTAGCGCCAGGTGCGGTGCGGGGGTGATGGCGCAGCGGAGCTCTTTTCCCAGGCGGATGTAGCGGGTACAGACCAGGTCGATGGCAACGTTGGGATCGATCTTCGCCACGGTTTCGGTTTGTTCATCCCTGGCAAACTCCAAAAATCGCTCCAACAGGGCGCCCATCTCCTCGATATCCTGCACCATCCCTTCCCGTAGTTCGGGATCCTGTAGATCCATCTCCAGGCTCAGGCGCAACCGGGCCAAAGGGGTGCGCAGGTCGTGGGAGATGCCGGCCAGGAGCATGGTCCGGTTGGTTTCCAGGTTTTGCATGTCGATCATCATGCGTTGGAAGGCCATGCTCAGGGAACGGATCTCCGTCGGACCTGCCGTGGTGGTGGAGAGGGCGGGCTTCTTTCCTTGTCCGAGCAGGGTTGCCGCCTCGGCGAGACGGCGCAGGGGACCATTGACATGCCAGACCACCAGAAAGGCGCCGGCCAGCGACAGGGTGCCCATGAGCGCGATACCGGCAAACCAATGCCACGGAAACGGACGTTCCAGGGGTGAACGCGGGGAGAGCAGCCAATACTCCTGCTGGGCAAAGAGGACGCGCAGCCACATCCCCTCCCGGGCGTTGCGCACCGCCGTGGGATGGCCAAGTTGCTCGGCGAGCAGCTCGGCCAGCCGGTCATGGCGTTCCGGTGGCAGGGGGTGTCCGGGTGGCGCGGCGTTGTCCGGCATGATGCGCACATGTTTGCCTTGTGCCAGGCGTGCCAGCATGGCCTGACGGCCAGTGTCGTCCATGCCGGCCAGTATTTCGTTGAGCGTTTCGGCCTGGATGGCCAGGCGACCGGCCTGGCGTTGCAGGCGGATGGTGTCGGTATAGGAGTCGAACAGGAGATAGGCGCTCAGGTCGCGCATGCCCATGACCAGAAAGAGCAGCAGCGCCGTGCGTCCGAACAGGGAGCGGGGCAGGGAGAGTCTCATCATGGACGGAGCCATCCTGAACATGTTGGCAGGAGCGAAACGGGAGCGGCAGAACCAGGGGGCACCCCTGGTCCGGTCATGTGGTGTTGGCATCGGGGATGAAGACGTATCCGTAGCCCCATACCGTCTGGATGAAACGCGGGGTGGCAGGATCGGCCTCGATCAGGCGGCGCAGGCGGGAGACCTGGACATCGATGCTGCGGTCGAAGGCCTCGTGTTCCCGCCCCCGGGCCAGATCGAGCAGTTTATCGCGTGACAGCGGCTGGCGGGGATGTTGCGCGAAGACCTTCAGCAAAGAAAACTCGCCGGTGGTGAGGGTAACCTCCGTGCCGTCGACATGCAGACGCCGGGTGGTGAGATTCAGGATGTGGGGGCCGAAGCGGATGGCGCTTTCATCCCGGGCCGGCGCCCCCGGAACAGGGGGTGGGCGTCGTCGCAACACGGCCTGGATCCTGGCGACAAGCTCTCTGGGGTTGAAGGGCTTGGGCAGATAGTCGTCCGCGCCCATTTCCAGGCCGACGATGCGGTCCACTTCGTCGCCCTTGGCAGTCAGCATGATGATCGGGATCGGATGGTCCGCACCCCGCAGGCGGCGACAATAACTCAGCCCGTCCTCGCCGGGCAGCATGAGATCGAGGATCAGCAGATCCACCCGCTGTTTTGCAAGGATCTTGTCGGCTTCGCTGGTGGTGGTCGCGGCCAACACCTGCAAACCCTGTTCGCTCAGGTAGCGTTTCAGGAGCTTTTGCAGGCGCGGATCGTCATCGATCAGCAGGATGGTCGGCATCGGTCGTATCCATGGGCACTCTCCCGGTCACATGCATGATCCGGCCTGACTATGGGACCGTTCATGGAAACGATGCAAGCGCTCGCATGGGGAGCATGGCCGCTGTGCGCAAGAAATGTTTTGTTACACTTTTGGCCGGAGCGCGCAACACTCTATTCACAATGATCCCTCAGATTATGGCCACCAACGCCAGAGCCCGGCTGGTGGTGTCCCTGACAAGAATCGATAAGCCGTCATGCACGGGTTGCGGGCAGGATGCTCACCGTTCACCATGCAAGGGTAACCATTCAGTACCCGGCAACGAATCGGGGTCCAGGGCAGCGCCCTGGCGGGTCCAGGGCAGCGCCCTGGCGGGGTCCGGGGCGAAGCCCTGACAAAGGCTTTCCTGTCCAGGCTTTTCTTGAATGGGTACTGAACGGTTACGAATGATTGCTTGCAAGGAGGGTAACACCATGTCGGTATTATCGAAATCACTCATGTTGCTGCTGTTGCCGGTGATATTTCTGTTGAATGGATGCCATTATCATGGCAGAGGGTATGGGTACTACCATGGCGATTTTCAAGGCAGACATCATGACTATAAAAAACCAGGACACCACCGCCATCATTATTATTATAAAAGGCACTATTATTGAGAAGCGGTAAAAAAATGGCCGGTCGTGGTGATCCGCTGCCGGTATGGATGAAACAATCGTGTCGGGCAGGGAGGATGCCGTTGTGAACAGAATCCGGAGAGCCGTGGTGTTGTCGCTGATCGTGCTGGGTTGGTCATCTCCCGCTGCGGCCATGCGGTCGGGAGATCTCGTCGTCACCTTTGGTTCCCGGGGTGACAAAGGCGGCTTCGGCGGTGGCCACCACGAACGTCCCTGGGATGGTTACGGCAAGGGACACGGGGGCCATCATGGTCACCATGGACATCATGGATATCATGGACGACCCAGGCGCCAACCTCCCGTTTGGATTGTCGGCCAGTGGACCTTCGGCCATCCCCGTGAGCACAGGCATGACCATGCTCCGGTTTGCCGCACGTTCCAGACGACGATCACGATCGATGGCCTCAGGTACCCAGGCCAGGGCACGGCCTGTCAGCAGGAGGATGGGTCGTGGAAGATGGTGCGGTGAGGGAGACCCCGTCTTTCCCTCCCTGGTTCAGAATGGTAGACTCCCGCAAATTCTGCCGGATCAACCAAATTGGGGCATCACCCCGAATCCTTGACCCAACGCCTCCGTTCCGTATGACCGAAGAGGGGGTGCCTGGGCAGTCACTGATTTCAAATGATGGATCATGGTCTGGTACGGAGGTTGATTTGCTCCGAGGACCAGGATAGCATGATCAACTCATACGGTTAAGTTCATGCTTTCTTGCCATTTCCATTGGTCCACATCGGGTGATAACGCTCATGAATAAACGAATCCTCGTTACAATGTCGATGTTCCTTGTGCCAGGGAGTGCCTGGGCCAGTGGGTCGTCCCCTGCTGCCGGACCAACAATCTTTGGCACCCCCGTGGATTTTGTACTTTTTGCCTGCACATTGTTGGGGGTGGCACTGTTTCATCGCTACACCTTGCAGGTTGCTCTTGCCGGTCTGGCAGTCATTGCCACCTACAAGGTTGTGTTCACCGGTTTCGCGCATGGTGACGGTGTGTCTGGTCTGGTCCAGCATATCGGACATGAGTGGGTCATTCTGACCAACCTGTTGTGTCTTCTCATGGGTTTTGCCCTGCTTTCCAACCATTTTGAAGAGAGCAAGATTCCGGAAATCCTGCCGCGTTATCTCCCTTCCGGCTGGATGGGCAGTTTTGTTCTGCTTTGCCTGATTTTCGCCTTGTCCAGCTTTTTGGACAATATCGCTGCGGCATTGATCGGCGGGACGATTGCCGGTATCGTCTACCGTGGCAAGGTTCACATTGCCTACCTGGTAGCCATTGTTGCCGCATCCAACGGTGGTGGATCCGGCAGCGTGGTGGGTGATACCACGACCACCATGATGTGGATTGCCGGTATCAGTCCCGCAGAAGTCCTCCATGCCTATGCTGCCGCCATTCCTGCCCTGTTCATTTTCGGTATTCCGGCGGCCCTGTTTCAGCATGCCCACTCCCCGATCAGTCCAGAACCGATTACCACCGGGGTGCGCGTCGACATGGCCCGTATCGCCATCGTCGCTTTCATACTGGTCATGGCCATTGGGGTGAATGTCACCGTCAACATCAAGTTCAACGAATATTCCGACCATTTCCCCTTCATTGGCGTTGCAGTGTGGGTTGCCCTGCTTCTGGCCACCCCGATACGCAAGCCCCATTGGGGACTTTTGCCGGAGACATTCAAGGGGAGCCTGTTTCTTCTCTCCCTGGTTCTGTGCGCCTCGCTGATGCCAGTGGAACAACTCCCCCAGGCATCATGGTTGACAGCCGTTGGACTGGGTTTTGTCTCTGCTGTCTTCGACAATATTCCCCTGACTACCCTGGCCATCAAACAGGGGGGATATGATTGGGGGCTGTTGGCTTATGCGGTGGGTTTCGGTGGTTCGATGGTGTGGTTTGGCTCTTCTGCCGGCGTTGCCTTGTCCAACAAGTTTCCACAGGCCAGATCCACCGGTCTCTGGTTGCGGCACAGTCTGCCCGTCATCCTGTCCTACATCCTGGGCTGCTACTTCATCGCCTTCTACGTCAAGGGCGCGGACACCATCGAAAGCCGCAAGTTGCGCACCCAATACCTCTCCCCCGTGAGCAGCAAGAAAAAAATCCCGGCCACTCAGTCTGTCCCTGGCAAAGGAGAGAGCCACCCCTTGAATGGTGTCCAAAAACCTGAGAATTCCAGATGAACAAGTGATCTGATGTTTCACCGTTTTGACCCGTTGCAGCAAAAAGGCAACACCACCGACCCGTCCACGTTGGCCACCCAGGGCCAGGGGTTGGGTCAATCCACCACCAGAAATGGACGCCTGCTGCCTTTCACCAACAACAGGGATCATCCAGCACCGCCATCATCTCTTCGGCCAATTGGTTCATGGCTTCGAGGGCGGCTTGATCCCGGGCGGCTTGACTGGCAGTGACCGTTCGCAATTCGTTGTAGATGACCACCCCTTTGACCTGGGGGAAGCCTGGTTTGGCAGGGGTGCCACCAACCATCAATTGTGGTTGTGCCCGCAAGGATATCTGATATTGATCCGCCAATCCGGTCCGATCTTCCAGATGCATGGATCTTTCAGCAAGTTCCAGGTGAATGACAAGTTCGCGTTTTTCCGTATTTTTACCGTCATCCGCACGCCCGGCGTCCGGAAAAGCCAAACCCAGACGGTTCTCCAAATTTTGTCGTAAAGCCCGGGCAAGGAGGGGGTCATTCCGCGCCCCCGGTCCCTCCACTCGAACATGTGTATGCCGCCAGGCCGCCGAAGAACCCGAACTCCCCTCGGAAAAGTGGTAGCCACACCCCCCAAGAAAAGAGGTGAGCAACAACACCGCCGACAGTTTGGCGCGACTCTTTTGCAAAGAAACGTTCATGGTCACCCCCTTTTCTCCTTCTTCATCATAGGTCGTTTCCGGACAACAGGAAACCGTAACCATGCACTCGATGATCAAGTTTTTCGGGTGGTGTTTTCGGTTATCCTATCTGGCTGACAAGGCATGGATTTTTCCCATCGTGACTTATCCTGGTGGTTTCTGTTACCCTCCGGCAAGGCCGGGTGGGGGTGGGGCAACTTTGTCAGGGCTTTGCCCCGAACCCCACCAGGGCGTTGTCCAAGGCCCTGCCAGGGAACCATCCCCCTGGATCTCGATTTGTGGCCGGGTGGCGAATAGTTACCTTGAAGGATTCAATAATCGGTCATGATGGGTGCAGCCCCTCCTTCCGCCCAGTCGGTCAGCCGGATCCTGGGCGGTTACTACTTTTTCTATTTTGCCGGTCTGGGGGTCTGGATTCCCTATTGGCCTCTGTATCTGAAGGGGTTGCATCTGGATCCGGCGGCCATCGGCCTTTTGCTCTCTCTGCCCCTGGCCATGAAAGTTTTTGGGCCCCCGGTCTGGGGCGCCCTTGCGGATGGCGGCGCCCGGCATGGTGTCATCGTCGGCACATCCTTCGCTGCCCTCTTCACCTTTGTCTGGTATTTTTTCGGGCGCGACTTCCAGTTTTTGTTGATCGTCACCACGTTGTACAGCTTTTTTCTGGCCGGTCCCCTGGCCCTGGTCGAGGCGACCACCATGGAGATCGTCACTCGCATCGGTAGCGACTACGGGCGCATCCGCTTGTGGGGTTCACTGGGGTTCATTCTCTTTTCTTTTCTTCTTGGCCCGATCCTCGACCGTTGGGGCAATACTCCCTTGTTGTGGGTTGTGGGCGGGCTGCTGCTGGCCAATGCCCTTTTGACCCTGCTCATGCCACGGCCAGAACCCCAGACCCGGCACGCCAAACCTCGGCGCCAGACCCGGCTATTGTTTGCCACCCCGGGATTGCCCTGGTTCTACCTGGCAGCCCTCCTCATGCAATTTTCCCATGCCGCCTACTATGGTTTTTTGTCCATTCATCTGGAGCAGAATGGCTTTTCCCGTAAGGCCATCGGCATCCTGTGGGCCTTGGGAGTCGTGGCTGAGGTGGTTGTGCTGCGCTGGTCGGGCTATTGGGTGGAGCGCCTGGGTCCGAGCAGAATTCTGACCGGATCCATCCTGGTGGCCGTCATACGTTGGGGGCTGTTTGCCACGACCCTCTGGTGGCCCCTGTTGATCCTGGCCCAGCTTTGTCACGGCTTCACCTTTGGCTCATACCATGTGGCTGCCATCCGGCGCACCCATGAGGCGGCTCCTCCTGGCGCCCGGGCCACGGCCCAGGCCTGGTATATCGCCTTTGCCTATGGTCTGGGAGGGGGGGTCGGACTCGCTTTCTCGGGACATCTGTACGATCATCTTGGCGCCAAATCCTTGTTTGCCATCATGGCCATCGCAGCCCTGGCCGGGAGCGGCGCCAGCGCCCTCTCCAACCGCTCTTTCCGCCATGCCCGGTAATCGTTCAGCATGCGTCACTATTGCAAGAAAAACTTGGGTATGAAAGCTTTTGTCAGGGCTTCGCCCCGAACCCCACCAGGAAGGGCGCAGCCCTTCCTGGACCATCCCAGTCTTTTAAACGTTTTTTGTCAGGGCTTCGCCCCGAACCCCACCAGGAAGGGCGCAGCCCTTCCTGGACCATCCCAGTCTTTTAAACGTTTTTTGTCAGGGCTTCGCCCCGAACCCCACCAGGAAGGGCGCAGCCCTTCCTGGACCATCCCAGTCTTTTAAACGTTTTTTGTCAGGGCTTCGCCCCGAACCCCACCAGGAAGGGCGCAGCCCTTCCTGGACCATCCCAGTCTTTTAAACGCCAAAAACCTTGCGGATCGCCTATGCCACTCTTCCCTTACTCCCCGGCAGCCACCTCCGTCCAACTGCCGCGCCGCCACCTGCGCGCCATGCTCCGTTTTGTCCGAGCGGTCCATGCCCTGAGCCGGCAACCGGGATACATTGACCGGGTAACCCGCGAGCTGCCGGAAACAGCCCGTTACGATCCCGGCCATGCATCGGTCATGATGGGGTACGACTTTCATCTGACGCCGGATGGTCCCCGCTTGATCGAGATCAACACCAATGCCGGGGGAATTCTGCTGGCCTATGCCGCCCAACATCCCGGCTCCCCGGCCTTTCACCCGCACCCCCCCCTGGAGACCCTCCTGAGATCAGGCCCTGTGACCCGGTTTCTCGACAGCTTTGCGACGGAGATGGGATTGTGGCAGGGCTCTGCCCCCGCCAAACCGGAACGTATGGTCATTCTGGATGAACACCCTCCGGGTCAGTACCTCTACCGGGAAATGTGCTTGCTGGCAGAGCTGTTTCGCTACTGGGGGGTGGAGACCGGCATCGTCGATCCTGGCGAGCTGACCATGTCGGAGCAGGGGGTGTTCTGGGACGGAAAACCCGTGGCCATGGTCTACAATCGGCACTGCGATTTTTACCTGGCAGGATCACCCCTGGCCGGGTTGGCGACGGCCTATCGGGCTGGACGGGTTTGTCTGACTCCCAATCCCCGCACCTACGCCCTTTTGGCCGACAAGCGCCGCATGATTCTGATGTCCGATGCCACTGCTCTGGCCTCCGCCGGTGTCGATGACCCAACCATTCGCCTGCTGACCGAAGTGGTTCCCACCACCCGTCTTCTGGCGGAGGTTGATCTGGAGATGATCTGGCGGGAACGCAAAGCATGGGTTTTGAAGCCGGTCAGCGCCTCGGGCAGCAAAGGGGTTCTGACCGGCGAAAAGATGTCACGCAAACGGTTTCTCGAACAGGAGCCCGGCACCACCCTGGTGCAACGGCTTGTCCCCCCCTCCCTGACTCCGGTTCCGGGAGAGGAGAAGCCCATGAAAACCGATTTGCGACTCTTTGCCTATCAGGACCGGATTCTCGGCGTGGCTGCTCGTCTCTATCGGGGACAGGTGACCAATTTTCAAATGCCCGGCAGTGGTTATGGGCCGGTCAGGATTGTTGGCGATTGAAAGAGTGGTATGGAGGTCCAGGAGGAGGGGCTGCGCCCTTCCTCGATCCAGCCGTTTTTTGGGTGGATGCCGAACGGATGCAAAAGGTAAAAAAATCCTGGTAACTTAAACAATTTCCCCCTCCATGTAACAAGTTCCCGACAAAATTTTGGTCTGGTGCACACACAGGTGATTGACTCGGGGGAAAGGAAGGCCTAGATTTTACGAAATTCATCTGCACCCCTGAAGGACAGGCCGGTGGAGGGGACGTTGTTTTCCTCTCCGCGCCATGGTTTTCGGGGGGGTATTCTTTGGCGACGGGCCAAGGAAGCGCTGGGGTCTTCTCTGGCGGCGGGTGAAAAAGCATGAAGAACCATGGATGAAACCAGAGCAGGAGGAAATGCAGTTATGAAAAGCCACGACCTGATCATTGTGGGCGCGGGCTTGTCGGGCATGCGCGCCGCATTGGAGGGGGTGCGGGCGAAGATCGACGTTGCCATCGTCACCAAGATCCATCCGTTGCGGAGTCACTCCTGCGCGGCCCAAGGTGGAATCAACGCCGCTATCGATCCCAAGGACTCCTGGGAATCCCATGCCTTTGACACGGTCAAGGGATCGGACTACATCGGCGACGAAGATGCCATCCGGATCATGTGCGAGGAGGCCCCCAAGGTGGTTCTGGAGATGGACCGCATGGGCACCCCCTTTTCCCGACAGGATACCGGTACGATCGCCCAACGCGCCTTTGGTGGCGCCAATTTTGACCGTACCTGCTACTCTGCCGACCGCACTGGACAGGTGCTGTTGCACACCCTGTGGGAACAGCTCGTCAAATCCGGCGTCAAGGTCTACGAGGAGTGCCAGATTTTCAAGGTGGTCACCGACAAGGAAAAATACGCTGTCGGCGTCGTTGCCTATGATATCAAGACCGGTGATGTATTCCCCATTCGCGGCAAGGCGGTGCTGATCTGCACGGGCGGTTATGGCCGTGTCTACGTCTCCAGCACCAACGCGACGAGCTGCACCGGGGATGGCATGGCCCTCTCCATGCGGGCCGGCGCTGCCCTGGGCGACATGGAGTTTGTGCAGTTCCATCCGACAGGCCTGCGCACCTCCGGCATTCTGGTCACCGAAGGGGCGCGTGGCGAAGGGGGCATCCTGATCAATGCCAAGGGCGAACGGTTCATGAGCAAGTATGCGCCCAGCAAACTGGAGCTTGCCTCCCGCGACGTGGTTTCCCGGGCCGAGCAGACGGAGATTCTGGAAGGACGCGGCAAGGATGGGGCGATTTTCCTGGATTTGCGCCACCTGGGTGCGCAAAAAATTCTCGAACGCCTGCCGCAAATCCGCGAACTGGCCCTTGATCTGGAAGGGGTGGATCCCATCAACGATCCCATCCCCGTGCGTCCCACCCTCCACTACTCCATGGGGGGGATCCGCACCGACAAGTATGGCGAATCCAAGGTCAAAGGTCTCTGGTCCGCCGGCGAGGCCGCCTGCGTCTCGGTCCACGGCGCCAATCGCCTTGGAGGCAACTCTCTGCTCGATACCATCGTCTTCGGCAAGGTCACCGGCAAACAGGTGAGCGAGTATGTCGCCAAGGAGAAATCCCTGCGTGATTTTCCGGAGAGCGCGGTCAAGGAAGTCAAGGATACCATTGCCGACCTGATGAGCCGTCCCGACAAGGGGTTGCGTCCCTCCGATCTCCTCAAGCGCATGGCCACCGAGATGAACCTGTATATCGGTGTGTTCCGCGAGCCCAAGGCCATGCAGAAGGTGATGGATCAATTCCCCGGTTTCCGGGAGGATTACAAGCGCATCCACCTGGATGACAAATCGACCACCTTTAACATTGATCTTTTGCGCGCCCTGGAGTTGCGCAATCTCATCGATCTGGGTGAGTGTATCACGCGGGGCGCCATTGCCCGCGAGGAGTCCCGCGGCGCCCACTCCCGGGTGGACTTCCCGAAACGCGACGATGCCAAATGGCGCAAGCATACCCTGGCCAATTGGGACGAAAAGAAGGGAGAGGTGGTCCTCTCTTATGAGCCGGTTCGTACCCTGGGAATCAAGGAATACGAACCCAAGGAGCGGGTCTATTGATTGGGAACTGAATGGGAGCGATCCACAGCCTTCCCATTGGAGGAGATGATGGCAGAGCAAACTTATACCTTTCGCATTCAGCGCAATCGCGTCCTCGAAGGAGGCCGCATGGAGTCCCGCTGGCAGGAGTATCAGGTCAAGGCGGAACCGAATGCCACGGTTCTGAGCGCCCTTGAGGATATCAAGGGCCACCAGGACGGCTCGTTGACCTTCCGCCAATCCTGCCGGTCGGCCATTTGCGGCTCCTGCGCCATGCGCATCAGCGGTCGTACCCGCCTGGCCTGCAAGACCCATGTCGGGGTTGCGGCCCGCGATGGCGTGGTCACCATGGCCCCGCAGGCCAATCAACCGGTTCTCAAAGATCTGGCCATCGACATCGGGCCATTCTTCAAGAGAGTCCTCACCATCCGTCCCTATCTGGAAGAGGGACCGGAGACTGCAACCCAGGTGGGCAAGACCGCCTACGATCATGTCAACCAGGTGTCGCAGTGCATCATGTGCGGCTGCTGTTACTCCGACTGCACCATGGCGGAGGTCAGCCCGGAATATATTGGCCCAGCCGCTCTGGCCAAGGCCTTCCGGTTTGTCTCCGACCCCCGCGAAGGAAAGAAGAGCGACCGGCTGCGGCAGCTCTCCGAGCCCCATATGATGTGGGCCTGCTCCCGCTGCACCATGTGCGTCGATGTCTGTCCGAAAGATGTCAAACCCATGGAGGCCATCGTCAAGTTGCGCACCCGGGGCATTGCCAAAGGGTACGTCGATGGCGCCGCCCAGAAGCACGCCCTCGCCTTTCATGAGGATATCAAAAAATCCGGTGATCTCAACGAGTTTACCTTGATGATGCGGACCCTGGGCCTGGTCGGTACCCTGAAAGAGACCAGCTCGGCCCTGCATTTACTGAAAAAAGGGAAGATCCCCTCGCCCTTCCCGCATCAGGCCAAGGGGGTGGATCAAGTGAACAAGGTCTTCAATCTCCTGGAGCAAAATCCTTTGGATGTTGAAACCAAGGCGCCGGAAATCGTGCCCGAGTAAGGGACGGGGAGGAATTGGAAATGTCTTTGGAATTTGCCTTTTATCCCGGTTGCGCCGGTAAGCAGGTGCAAAAAGAGGCCGACTGGTCGGCCCGGGCGGTCTGCTCCGAGTTGGGTATCAAACTGCATGACATGCCCAGCGCCACCTGCTGCGGCGCCGTCAGCCTGCGGGAAGCCAAACCCGCCTTCTCCCTGGCCGTGGCTGCGAGAATCCTCTCCGAAGCCGAAGCCATGGGGCGCGATCTGGCAACCATCTGCAACACCTGCCTGCAGACCCTCTCTCATGCCCACTACCGGTTCCGGACCGAACCGGAAATCCTGGAGAAGATCAATGGGGTCAACAGCCAGGCCGGCATCCGCCCCTACGGCGGCACCAACAAGGTGCGCCATCTGCTGTGGGTAATCACCGATATGGTGGATCAGGGCACGTTGAAGTCAAAAATCAAAAAGCCTCTCAACGGCCTGCGAGTGGCCCCGTTTTACGGTTGCCACTCCCTGCGACCGGTGGAGATTTTCGCCGACAAGGCTGGGGAAAAGCCCGATCATCTGGACCGGTTGATCACCCTGCTTGGTGGCATGCCTGTCGCCTACGAGGGAGCCAACCGTTGCTGCGGCTTCCATGTCATGCTGTCGGATCCCACGGAGATGCGCCAAATGGTGGCCAAAAACTGCCTGAGCGCCAAAAATGCCGGGGCCGATCTGATGATCACCCCCTGCACGCTCTGCGACATGTCCATGGGGGCCTACCAGGGCATCGCCGAGAAAACCATCGGGCAGACCATCAACCTGCCGGAAATGAACTTTGCCCAACTTTTGGGCGCTGCCCTGGGCATCCATGAGAGCAAGCTTGGCATTGACCGACTCCACGTCGATCCCAAACCGGCCCTCGCCGCACGCGGAGTCCTCTGACCCGGAGGCGTCTGCGGCGTATGACCGGCCCCTGAATATCTGGCCGGCCCAGCTGCGCGGTGGTGTCCGCTTTCTGGTGGACTTCGCCGAGTTGGGTCGGCCGTTTTTCTTTCAGGATCCGCAGGCCACTCTGGTTGCCTGGCATCCGGATGAGGTGCAGCCGGTGTTGCGCGCCGCCGAAAAGGCGGCGCACGCAGGGGCCTGGGTGGGCGGGTTTTTGACTTATGAGGCCGCCGCTGCCTTTGCCCTTCCCGTCCATGCGCCGGAGCCCGATCTTCCCCTCGCCTGGTTTGCTGTGTTTGACCGGGCCTTGGAGGTGACCCTTTCTCCCCTGGATGGCGGATGCTGGATCGGAAATCCGGTACCCCAGGTCCAGCGGGACCGCTTTCAACAAGACCTGAACGCCATCCAGGCCTGGATCCTGAGCGGGGACACCTATCAGGTCAATTATACGTTGCCGGCGCGTATTCCCGGTGTCGAAGATTTGGCCGCCCTCTTTTTGCGCGTTCATCTGACCCACCGTCACCCCTACGCCACCTGGTTGCATCTTCCGGGCGACAATGGCCGACCGGAGTGGTCGGTGGCCTCATTTTCGCCGGAATTGTTTCTGCGCCGCCACCAGGGGGTGCTGATCTCGGCCCCCATCAAGGGGACACGGCCCCGCAGCCGCTCCGCATTGGTCGATGCCAGACGCATCCGCGCACTGCAAACCTCGATCAAGGACCGGGCTGAACATGTCATGATCGTGGACATGGTCCGCAACGACCTGGGCCGGATCAGCCGCACCGGCAGTGTAGCGGTACCCCACCTGTTTGAATGGCGCACCTTCTCTTCAGTTCACCACCTGGAGACGCGCATCAGCGGCGAGCCCGCCCCGGCAACCCTGGATGCAGCCAGCATCATGGCGGCGATGTTTCCTGCCGCCTCCATCACCGGCGCGCCCAAACACCGCACCATGGAGATTATCCGCACCCTGGAAAAGCGTCCACGCGGCATCTATACCGGCGCCGTGGGGCTGTTTCAGCCGGGGGGAGATTTTCTTTTCAACGTGGCCATCCGCACCGTGGTACAACGAGGCCACACCCCCCCTTTGATGGGATTGGGTGGTGGGGTGGTGGCGGACTCCAATCCGGCTGCCGAATGGTCGGAGATGGCGGACAAGGGGCATTTTCTGGCGGTGGGTGCGGATCCCCCTCCGGGGTTGTTGGAGACCATGCGGGTGGATGCGACGGGAAACATTCCCCAGCTGGGGCAACACCTGACCCGCCTGGAGATCTCGGCCCGCGCCCTGGGCATGCCGCTGCCGCTTCAGGCGGTGACGAAAACCCTGCAACGCGAGGCGGCCCTGTTGCATCGTGCCGGGTTGGTTCCCCGGGTGCTGCGCCTGGAGCTGCATGGCAACGGCGCCATCAAAACCTCCCACCGAAGGCTGACCCCCACGCCGGCAACCCTGCAGGTCCAACTCGCGGCCCACCGGGTGGACCGACTGGACCGGCTGAATCAGCATAAGACCACCCGTCGCGAACATCTGACCATCGCCTTGCGCCAGGCGCGTTGGGGGGGGTATGACGACGCCCTTTTTCTCAACAATCTTGGGGGGGTGACCGAAGGGTCCATCCGTGGGATATTGGCAAGGTTGGAGGGGAGATGGTATGCCCCCCCCGTATCCGATGGGTTGCTGCCCAGCCTTTGGCGCGCCGCTGAAATGGAGAAATTGGCAGCGTGTGAGCAGTCGTTGACTCTCGAAATGCTTTGCCAGGCCGAAGCCATCCGCATGGGCAACGCTGTCCAAGGTGGCCAGCCTGTGGCCCATCTGACCGATCCGACAGGACGAACTCTCTGGCGCTGGCGTGAGAAAGCTCGTGGATGATGTCAAGCCGAAGGATGATGCGCAGACCCTGGATGAAAACGCCGTCGAGGCGTTGTTTGATCAGGCCATGGCCTTGCAACAACGTGGGGACTCCGACCAGGCGGAATACATCTGCCGGCATGTTCTCACCCACGCACCGGATCACCCCCCTTCGCGCCGCATTCTTGGCCTGCTCTGCCTGCAACGTGGAGCCGTGGATGAGGCCGTTGCCCATTTAGAGCAGTTTTTGACGCTGCGCCCCGAGCATGTCGCCATTCGGTTTCTGTTGGCCAACACCTTGATGGTGCAGCAGACGATGGAGCGTGCCGTCGGCCATTTTCGGGCGTTGTTGCAAGTGGATCCCACCCATGCCGAGGCAGCCTACCATCTGGGGCTGGCCCTTTACGGTCAGGGAAAAATTCCGGATGCCATTCAGGCCTTTCGCCAGGCCCTGGATCTGCCCGATGCCGACAGACCCCGGATTCTCACCTCTTTGGCCAAGGTGCTGGGTTTTGCCGCCCAATACCCGGAGGCGGAACAGTGTTATCGCACCATCCTCGCCTTGGAACCGGACAATCACTCTGTTCGTTATGCCCTGGGGCTTCTGCTCCAGGATATGGGGCAAACTCAGGAGGCCACCCGCGTATTCAAGTCGATTCTGGAGGCCGAACCGCACCATGCCGCCGTCTGGAACAGTCTGGCCATTCTCTTCCGGAAGGAGGGATTTTTTGAGGAGGCCGAGGCGCATTATCGGACGGCCCTGGGCATCAAACCCGACTTTTTCGAGGCCTGGAACAATCTGGGCATTCTTCTCGGCGACATGGGGTGTGTCCGCGAGGCTGTGGATGCTTTTCGCCAGGCTTTGGCCATCAATCCAGACTCGGCCACGGTACACTCCAATCTGATCATGAATCTGCACTATCTGCCGGAGAGCGACGCCGCCGGATTGTTGGCCGAGAGCCGCGCCTATCATGCAAGGCACGCTCGCCCGCTTGCCCGGCATGTCCAGCCGCATGGCAACGATCGCGCCCCCCATCGCCGTTTGCGCATCGGCTATCTCAGCAGCGATTTCCGGCAGCATCCGGTGGGATTTTTTTGGCAGCCGGTGATGGCGGCGCATGACAAAAGACAGTTTGAGATTTTTTGCTACTCGGGGGTGGCCAAAGAGGATTGGATTACCCAGAGAATTCAGGGCTGGGCCGACCACTGGCGCCCGATCCGAGGCATCGATGACGCCACGCTGGCGCAAACGATCCGGGAGGATGGCATCGACATTCTGGCCGATCTGGCTGGTCACACCGAGGGCAACCGGCTTCCCCTGTTGGCTCGCCGTCCGGCGCCGGTCCAATTGACGGCAGGTGGCCATTGCAACACCACTGGCCTGGATGCCATAGACTATCTGGTCTGTGATGCCTACCATGCACCGCCGGGGGCTGAAAGTGAATTCAGTGAAACCCCCCTGCGCATGCCAGACGGCTACATCTGTTATGCCCCGCCCTTTTACGCCCCCGGCGTGACCGAATTGCCGGCCCGGGAGCATGGACATATCACCTTTGGTTGTTTCAACAGCCAGATCAAGGTGACCCAGGCTGTCGCCGCCCTCTGGTCGCAAATCCTGCACCGGGTGCCCGGATCGCGCCTGATCCTTCGCGCCGGGGGAATGGATGACATGAAAACACGCTCCCGATATCTGGGGTGGTTCCAGAGCCAGGCCATCGACGAAAACCGGCTGCAACTGGCCGGGCGTCTGCCGCATCTGGAGCTGCTGGCCGCCTATGGCGCGGTGGATGTGGCCCTGGATCCTTTTCCCTATTCGGGCGGGCTTACCACCCTGGAGGCTTTGTGGATGGGCGTGCCGGTGGTCACCATGACCGGACGCACCTTTTGTGGACGGCACAGCACCAGCCATCTGAGCCATGCCGGCCTTCCCTGGTTGGTGGCGCGCTCCCCGGAAGAGTACATGGACATTGTCCTGAAATTGGTCAATGATCTGGAGGGGCTGACGCAGTTGCGCCGCACTTTGCGGACACGCATGGACCGTTCCCCCTTGTGTGACGGTACCCGTTATACCCGCAACCTGGAAGCAGCCTACCGGACGATCTGGCAAAAGTGGTGCGCCTCTGCAAGATGAAGCTTTGACATGAAAAACGCTCTGACATGAAAAACGCTTTGACATGAGAAGCTTTGTCAGGGCTTCGCCCCGAACCCCGCCAGGAGGAAGGGCGCAGCCCTTCCTCCTGGACCTCCATCC
>JADGBZ010000038.1 GCA_015231175.1 Magnetococcales bacterium
AGGTCCAGGACAGAGTCCTGGTGGGGTGCGGGGCGAAGCCCTGACAAAGGCTTTCATGTCCAAACTTTTCTTGCAAGGGTAGTGAATAGTTACCAAAAAAATAACGATGGCAGGGTCAGCAACACGCCATCGGGAATGCGTGTCAGGGTGGGCAGGGGTACCCGCCAATGGGTGTCACCAGGCTGGTTTGTGCCAAAGTGATCCACGTCAGCCATTTTCAGGGTCATGGCCCTGCCAAAGTCGCGTTTGCGTAAAAGGTTACCCGTCATGACAGCCAGGTGAAGGTCGTGATTGACCAGGGAGTTCAGCGTCGAAAATTCATCTTGCAACAGGCACCGCAGACGACGGGCATGGTCGTAGAAACAAAGCCGCTCCGTTGGTTCCACCCTGGTGTGGGGAACCCGGCGTTCCAAGGTGACGGTTTGCACGCCGGGGTCGGTTTTTCCGGGTAACAGGCGCTCCAGGTAAGGCTGTTCGATGTGACCAAAATAATAGGCGGTGTCGGCGACATACCCATGCGCCACCCAGGTCAGGATGACGATAAAAACTCCGCTGCCGATTGACGACAGTGCGAGGGGTCGTCCAGCCCATCCAGACAACCATCTGCCGGCGCCAGGGGAGCGCTGAAACAACCAGGTTGGCCGGCCCGCATGCAGCATGGCAAGCGTGGTCTTGCCCAAATATCCCACGGTCCAAAGGGTGAGGATGGCTATCATGGCCATAATGGTAAAGCTGTTCCGATAACCGACGATCACGGCGTTCCGGCCACCGATCACAGGGGCGGCTGCCAGAAGGATCGTCAACCCTATCAAAAAAATCCGATAAAGTTCAAGATGGCGGTGCAGCGTGTTTTTGCTTGTATGATAGTGCGCAAAAACACCCGCCATGAGAAGAAGGATACAAACCGGCGCCACCCCCTGTGACGGGAACCAGAGATGGGCGCCAAACGCCATGGATTTAAATAATTTTTCCAAGATATCAAAGGGATCTGTCGACAAAAGATAGGCGTACCTCTGGCTCGAATTGTCCGAGACGAAAAAAACGTGCGGTGAAAACAAAAAACCATGCATCGGTTTGACGACGTGTTTGACCAGAACAAAAAACAGAGCAGAGACAATACCGAGAACAGTCAAATCACGAATAATGGGAAAATGTGCCGTATCCCACCCAATCCGGCGCACGTTCAGAAGGCGAACAAGTGGATACACGATGATAAATATGGCATTGGGAGGGTAAATAAAACATAATACAATATAGAAAACAATAGAGAACAGTCCAAAAAATAAAAACCTTTTGTTTAAAATATACATATCATAGCGGTTTATTTTATCAAGCCATGAATAAAAGAGAACAGAAAGAAAGACGGGAAGGATGCCAGGAATGAATTGGGATAGCCACGTCACGTAAAGCAAAGCGGGGGGCAACAAAAATATTCCCATGGAGAGGGCCGCCGCCATGGGAACCGGCACCAGCATCCTTTGCACCATGTGCCGGTAAAACATGGCGGTGGAGAGTCCCAGCAGCAAAGCGTTTGCCAGACGCCCCAAAGAGAAATCGTGAATATGCTTGAACAGGAGAAAATAAACGTTGTCAATCCAGGCGTTGAGACCGCGCCCAATGGACCGGAGCCACGCCGATTCCACGAAATAGTCGCAGCAACGGCGCAGATCTTTGGTCGACAGGAGCTGATCTCCCCGCAAGGACCAGGTCACACCGTCATCGAGGGGAGTGACCTGGGATTTGTCGACAAGATTGAGGTGGTCGCTGTGCAGGCCATACTCCACGGTAAAGGTGGGAACAAAAACGACCACGACCGCCAGGAGCAGAATGACCCACAGCCAGGTTTGCATGCGTAAAACAGGCATCTTTTTTAACGAGGATTTTTCCGCCATGGACATTTTGTTCCTGCTGTTGCCCCTGGCCCTGTTGTTGGGCGTGGTTGGCCTGGCCATGATGATCTGGGCATTGAGAAACGGCCAGTTTGAAGATTTGGAGGGAGCGGCCCAGCGCATCCTTTACGATGACGACCAGGAGTTGATTCCCACCCATCCGGCACCTGACCACAAACAGCCGGAAGGTTCGGGCAAGGAGCGGAGGTGATGGTAACGTCTCCTGTGACTGTCCAACACCCCCGACTACAAGTCAATGCCTGACGAAACGGGATCCATGGGGAGCTCCGTATTGCTTTTGTGCCAACAGGGGAATGTAAAACCTGATACGCCGGACCACCCGGGCCGGAGAAATCGATCCATGCGAGGTGATTGAAAAAATACAACATTCAATCAATAATAGAGAGCATACCGAATAGCCATTCTAATCTTCAGACGTAACGATGTTTTTATGGCATACCACCTCGCAAAGCCAAGCGTATAGAAAAATTCATAAACCAGATACAATATTATTTTTGGCAAAGCGTACAACAGATTGAAATAGATTTTTCGATAGAATAAGAAAGGAAACTTTACAAATACGGGAAAGAGATGGAATGTTTTAATGATTACCTTTTGCTCGTCCTTGGTGAAGTTGAGAGGGCTTCTTGTAAAATAATTCCTCGGCAATTTATTTTCTTTATTGAAAAAACCTTTTTCGATACTGTACCGAGTTAGTTCGACCCCAGGATAAGGAATAAAAATATTGGCAAGGGCAAGCGAAGGTTTGGCTTTGATGTTGATTTCGACAGTCTCCTGCATTTCATCAAATGTCTCTCCTGGCAGTCCGATCAGATTGGCTGTGCGGAACGGTATCTCATGCTTGTGCAGGTATGCGGATGCGTTCAGAATGTGCTTTTTCGTCATGGCTCTTTTCAAGGTTTTTTGCAAGTGGTGGTCGTTTCCGGATTCGATGCTCCAGGTTACGTTGAGACAATTGCTGGCCCGCAAGGCTTCGGCAATTTCCTCATTGACAAGATTCGCCCTGACATTGCATGAATAGGTCAGACCCAGTTTTGGGAACCTTTCACAAAATTCGAAGAACCATTTCTTGTTAATAATGAACGTATCATCGTTAAAGTGGACATTTATTAATGGATATTTTCCTTTTATAATTCGAATCTCTTCAAGCAGATAATCAACACTCTTTTTTCTTATAATCGGACCGTTTTCCTTGAACATATCGTTGAATTGATGGTTAAAGCAGTAGGTGCATCGATAGGGACACCCTCGCCCGGAAAAAAATTGTTTAGATGGCAGATCTCGGAGGAGGGAGTCCTTGTTGTAGATGATATCCCGGTCAGGGAACGGCAACTCGTCGGGATTGACCAAAGGAGCATATTGTGTCGACGGTTCCATGCCGTTCAGAAAAATATTATAAATTGGTTGAAATCCGTTCAAAAGAAATTCAGGAAGGACCAGTTCTCCTTCGCCGATACAGACAGCATCAATCGTCGAACCTGAAACCGCTGTGGGTTCAAATGTCACGCCATGTCCACCAACAACCGATTTGATGTCTGGCAAAATCTCTTTGACTTTTTTATCAAAATCCATAATACTTTGTATGGAAGAGGTGAAGGAGGAGTATAAAATAACATCAGGAGGATTCTTGATGATCCGGGAGAGGGATCTTCCAGGATTCATTCGTTTTATATAATCAACGTCAATGCCGTTTTCCTTGAGCGTCGCAGACAGCGAGTAAATTCCGTGTTGGTCATTAAATACATTTAAAAATTCAACAAACACAACCTTCATGATCCCTACCTCTTTCGATTCGCCGATCCCCGAAGCTTCAGAGTCGCCCTTGCAGCCATGCGCTGAAGGCTGCCCTGTCCGAAACTATTTCGGTCCCGCAGTCCGGCTTTTCAACTCCTGGACCATGGGGTGCTGCATCAACTTTTGGATGCGTGGATCCTGGGCCAGATCTTCCAGACCCTGGCCGGATTGGATTTTGGCAAGGAGATCGGGGTCATCCAGAATGCTGCGGAAGGTTGACGTGTTCTGGAGGGCCATGAGTTTTTGCATGAGTTGGGGGTCGTTGATGATCGTGGTGGCGACCTGCTGGCCAATATCTTTGATCTGTTTATCATTTTGTCCGGAACCTGCCGTTTTTGCATCCATTCTGCTGGTGGGTGCCTGACTTGTGGCAGAAGAGGGGGCAGCGGGAGGACGTTCGGATGGGGGTTTGGTCTGGATCTCCTTGCTCAGCAGGGTTTCATGGCCTGAGCAGGGGCTGTTGCGCCAGGTCGTTTCGCCAGATGATTTGTTCTTGCAGGTGTAAAGGTCCGCCTGGACGGGCGCGGCAAAAAACAGGCCCAGGCCAAGGAACAGTGTTGTCGTTCTACCAACGTTCGATATCGTCATTGAAGATGCCTTTTTCCAGTTGCATACCGAAGGAGGTTTTGTCCAAATGGGTCAGGAGCTGATCGGCTTTTTCAGAGGTGGCGGCCAGGGCATAACACATGATGAGGATGGAGATGCCTCGCCACAGGGAGCCGTACTCGCGGTCGGCGTAGCGGTCGCGCATTTGTTTGCCGATGCCCAACAATGCCTTGCGATGGGAGCGCAGCTCGTTCTCCAGGGCCGTGAGGTGCCGGACACCCAGTTGCCCCAGGTTTTCGGCCAGTTGCAGGATAAACGCTTCATTGAAGGTGGTATCGGTGCGGAAGATGGTGGCCATGCTGCTGTCCAGATCCCGGACCAGGATGTTTTCCTGGATGAAGTCCGTCAGGGAGAGGTGGTCGAAGGAATCGTTCGGGGTCAGGCGATCCTTGCGGGTGTCGGTGCGCTGCGCCAGCTGGTAGGGCCGGATGAATTGTTTGATGCCATTGAGTTCAGAGTCGGCCAGCTCCAGAAGCGCCGCCACGCGGGAGAAGTGCCGCCGTCGCTCCTTGGGAAAAAGATCCCGGCTGGCGTAACCCAGCTCTCGTTCCCATTCGGCCCAGGCCTGTTGCAGGAGGGAACGGACCTGAATCTCGGCTTGAAACCCTTTGAACCGCTTGTATTCGATCAGGCGCAACCGGTCATCCAGAAGGCCGACGATATAATAGCGGGAGCGATAACCGAACCGTTCCGGGTCCAACAACTCACCGCGATCGACGATATAGGATTCGTTGATCTTGAACTCCTTGCGGATCACCTCGGCCACCTGTTCCACTTCCTCCTCGAAGTAGGTGACGATGCGGATGCCTACCAAATCCGTGATGTCTTCCAGCTTGGTGATTTTGGTCTCCCCGGCGAGGAGTTTGCGCCGCAGGGACTCCCGCTCCTTGACCCGCCCGATGATATCGTAGGTCTTGGGGCCGTTTTCCTGCAAAAATTCTTGCAGGAGGGTCATCTGGCGGTTCATAAAATCCGCATAGATGGTGCGCCGCTCCTCGTACTGATCCAAAAATCTTTCAATGGTGATGTCGTCGACCGGTTCCATGGATCCCGTTCCAGTCAGTTGCGGCAAAGTCCTGTTTCCCCGGCGGCAGAGCCCATTCAAACCGTGTCCATTCCAGGAAGTATCGTTTTAAGGAGACTGATATTCCAGCAATTTTGTTCAAATGGGAAGAGGAATTCGTGCATGGAGCCGGCAATATGTGCTCCGGCGCCATGGCCGATGGGCCAGGAAGGTGTTTCCGTGATGAGGGGCCACCCCTCTGAACCTCGATTCATCAGGCAGTTTTTCGTGGCAGGGTGCTGAGTGATCGCCCTGCGGAAGAGATTGTCGTCATGCATTTCCAAAAGGGAACGATCCTGGTAGGCTGTGCAACGAATTTTGACTTATATGTAACGAGCCCATGTGCCGGTATTGTGTGGGGGATTTTTGTTCGACCCCGCAGCGGAGTCGGACGGATGCCCCCAGGGCGTTCAGGATAGACAAAATTGCGGTATTGACCAAGCCATGAATGCCATCCCGACTGCCAACATCAAAGAGTTGGTTGCCATCATCGCCCGCTTGCGCGAAATGCCGATTGGCGGACGCTACAGCGAGATGGTGTTGCAGCGGGATCGGCGTGTGGCGGAGAGTTTCCTGGACCGCTATCCGGGACGCGCCCACAGCGTGCTGGGCATCATTGCCACCATCCGGGGTGATGAAGAGGAGATGCGTTACCATTTTGAGGCCGCCCGGGAAGCGGAACCTCACGAGGCCTATATCCGGACCAACCACATGGTGGCGCTGCAAGGGTTTGGCTGTTTCTCCGAAGCGGTCCTGGAAGCGCGGGAGGCCTGCAAGGATCAGCCCCGGCATGCGGATCTTCTGGTTGAAGCCACTTTTGCCTGCATCTATGCCGGGCGTTTTCAGGAGGCCGCCCACTGGCTGGAAAATCGGGACAAACTGGGCGTCATCTCCCCGATTCCCGGGGCTGAGGAGGTGCATGCCTGTGCCCGATTTCTGCGGGAAAAGCGTGTCTCCGATCTGGATGTGGAGTCCTTGCAGTTGCAGGCTGCCGCCATCCTTCGCGAACGCCGCGTATTGGGGGCCGTGGCCCACTACAGCCTGCGCCAGGAGGAGACCGACCACTGGATCACGCTGCGTTTTGTCTTGCGACAACCTTCCCGCGAGGTGGCGGAACTGGACTGGCTGCTTTCCGAACGGTTGGCCCGGTCATCGTTGCCGGAACGGGCTTTCCGGCACGTCGTGGTGGGCTATCTCTCCCGGGAGGAACCCTTTTGAGCATCACCAGCAAGGATCTGTTGCGCCTGGCCCAGCGCCTTGCCGGAAGCCACCTGGAGGTGGATTTGCGCGACGCAGGCAACCGGGCCTATTTTGCCGCTTTTCACGCATCTCTCCAACTCAGTGTGGCTTTGGGATTGCTGGCGCCTCAGGTACGGGAACAGGAGGGGCACCACAAGCGCCTGATCCGGGCCATGCAGACGGCCAAGGTTCCGGGTGTGGATCAGGCGGACTTTGCCGTGCGCCGCCTGGGGCAGGCGCTGCGCAGCCTGCGTGATCAGCGCAACGTGTCCGAGTATCGACTCGATAAAAGCTTTGTGCGCAGTCAAGCCAAACAGATGATCATCACCGGCGAACGCATCCTCAACGAGGTGGAACGCATCCTCTGGGAGTATCGGGGCAGGGATGTCGCCGAGGGGGGCGCCATGGACTCCCTCTGGCTGGAGCAGGAGCCTGACGATCCGTCACCCGGGGATGCCGTCCAACCGCAAGGCGAAACGGGGCCTTTGCCCCCCGCGCCGCCAGAGGCAAGCGACGTGGAGCAGGCGCCCGTGGGTGCTGCGTCTCCGGTTCCACTGCCGGATGCCATCACGCCGCCACCCGCGTCAGCTCACGCGGAAGCTCCATTTTCTCCCGCCCCCCACACAGACGATGAAAAGAACGGACAGGGGGACAATCAAGGCAAACCAGAGTGTGGCCAGTGAGGCCCGGTGTGGTACAACTGGTTCTGGACAATCCAAGGAGGCAACATTGAAAAATCGATATCCGGCGTGGTTTTTTGGTGCATGGTTGGCGCTTTTGATGGTGGCATGGACCTTTTCGGCGTGTGACCTGAAGGCGGCAGAATCGATCAACAGCAACAAAGGAGACAAAGTGATGGTGGTATTGACAACATCCATGGGTGACATCACCGTGGAACTGGACGCCGCCAAGGCGCCCCTCTCTGTAAAAAATTTTTTGGCCTACGTGGAAGAGGGCTTTTTCGATGGCACCATCTTTCATCGGGTGATTCCCGGGTTCATGGTCCAGTGTGGGGGCATGTTGCCGGACATGAAAGAGAAAAGGACACACGCACCCATCAAGAATGAAGCCAACAACGGCCTGAAAAACACCCGAGGCACCCTGGCCATGGCGCGAACCCAGGTGGTGGACAGTGCCACCTCCCAGTTTTTCATCAATGTGGCCGATAATGTCTTCCTGGATCACGGTGGCCGGGATTTCGGCTATGCCGTGTTCGGGCGTGTGGTAAAAGGTATGGAGGTTGTCGATCAAATTGTCGGTGTACCCACCGGCAACCGGGCCGGACACCAGAATGTGCCGCTGCAACCCATCACCATCGTCAAGGCCCAGCGCCTGGAACAATAGTCCCGGACGTGTGACCATCCGGCGCCCTTGCAAAAAAAAAGCTCGGAGAGACTCCTTATCGTTGCGGGGGCATGTTTCGATCCATGTTTGACCCAGTCAATTTGACACAAACTCTGCTGGCTTTCCAGACGTTCAACCCCCCCGGCGACGAACGTCCATGCGCCGAATATATTGCTCAACTGCTCTCATCAGCCGGCTTTCGGACCGACCTGCATGGCATTGGACCGCGACGGGCCACCCTGGTGGCCCGTCTTCCCCGCCACAGCGACAAACCTGCATTGTGTTTTACCGGACACCTGGACACAGTCCCGCTGGGCAACATTCCCTGGAGTCGGGATCCGTTTGCCGGAGAGGTGGTTGGGGACCGGCTTTATGGACGCGGCAGCGCCGACATGAAGGGAGGCGTGGCGGCCATGATCTGGGCTGCCATGCGGTTTGCCCGGGAGTCCCATGACACCGGGGATTTGCTGTTGATCCTGACGGCTGATGAGGAGGTTGGTTGCACCGGGGCTCGGCATCTGATGACCGATTTTGCGGCACAGGGCAACGAGCATCTGGAGAATGTCGGCGCCATTGTGGTGGGCGAGCCGACGGCCAACGCCCCCTGGCTGGGGCACAAAGGGGCTCTTTGGCTGGAGCTGGAAGTTTGGGGGGTGGCAGCGCACGGCTCCATGCCCGATCTGGGCGTCAACGCCATATGCAAGGCGGCCCGGGCTGTCGTGGCGCTGGAGCAGTATCGGTTTTCATCTCCCGCGCACCCTTTGCTGGGCAGACCGACCTTGAATGTCGGCACGATTGTGGGTGGCCAGCGTATCAACATCGTTCCGGATCATGCCCTGGTGGGCATCGACATGCGCACGGTGCCCGGAATGAGCCATGATGACCTGTTGGCATCCATCCAGGAGTATTTGGGAGCGGAGGTCATCTTACGCGCTGTGACCGACACCCCCGGCGTGATCACCGATCCGCACCACCCCTGGGTAGGCAAGGTGTTTGCCATCATGGCGGCGTTGCAGGGGGTCCAGCCTGAACCCGGCGCCGCCCCGTTTGTCACCGATGCTTCGGTTTTGACCCCCGCCCTGGGATCCCCTCCCACCATCATTCTCGGCCCCGGCGAACCCGGCATGGCGCACAAGGTTGACGAATATTGTCACGTTGCCAAAATCCGGCAAGCCGCACAGGCCTATCTGGAGATTGCCCGCCAAGGGTGCTGAGGAAGGGTGCTGCGTCGTGACGAATGGCAACCGGAAAGAGTGGCAACCCCACTCCTTCAAGCGCCTCTACGGTTGATCAGTCCCGCCACATACCCCGCACCGAAGCCATTGTCGATATTGACCACTGTCACATTGGCCGCGCAACTGTTCAGCATGCCCAACAAAGCCGAAAGGCCGTGCAACGACGCACCATAACCAACGGAGGTGGGAACGGCAATCACCGGCTTGTCGACCAATCCTCCCACCACCGAGGGCAAGGCCCCCTCCATACCCGCCACGACGACAAACACCCGGGCCGTGCGCAACAGCTCGCCGGCGGCCAACAGACGATGCAAACCGGCCACGCCCACGTCGTGGCAGGTCTCCACCCGCCCTCCCATGAGACGCGCCACCAAGGCAGCCTCTTCGGCAACCGCGATATCGCTGGTTCCGGCGCAAAATACACCGACCAGACCTGTCTCGGCGACAGATCCCTGCCTACGGTACAGACAGTTTGTCCCCATGGCGTGCTCCAGAACAGGAAACTTCTGCCGCAGCCGCCCCATCTGTTGTCGGCTCAAGCGGGTGATCAAAAGATCACTGCCGTGTTCCAACGCTCGTTCCACAATGACCAGCAGGTGCGGCCATTGCTTCCCCTGAGCAAAAATCACTTCGGGAAATCCGTGACGCAACCCGCGATGGGTATCCAAACGCGCCACGATGCCCTCCTCCTGGGTCAGGAGATCGACGGGGAACCGCGCCAACTTGCCCATGGTATCCTCAACCGTGCTGCGACCTTCCGCCAGGGAGGTGAGGAGCGATTTTAAACGTTCTGGTGACATACGGCATGGAACTCGAATGGGGTGTGGTAACGATCCAGCACTCTTTCAAGAAAAGATCGAAAGAGTTACAACGATTCAAGACCGGGATGCCTGAACAGAGATGACCCGATTGAGTTTACCACTTTGGAACCCTTCAAGATCAAGCACAACATATTTGAAACCGGTTTGTCTCAGTTCATCGGCAACCCTTTTGCGCAGCGCCGCATCCAGCAGCCGGGGAATCTCTGCATCCGTCAACTCGATGCGGGCCGTCTCTCCCTGCTTGCGGACACGCAATGTCCCAAACCCCATGCGCCTCAGTTTGTTTTCGGCGCTTTCCACCAGACGCAGAGATTCGATCACAATGGGTTCGCCATAAGAAATCCGGGATGAGAGGCAGGGAGAGGCTGGTTTGTTCCAGGTTTTGAGACCCCTCTCCCGCGAAAGCCGACGCACATCCTCCTTGCTCAAACCAGCATCCAGAAGGGGACTGATCACCTCGAATTGATGTTTCGCCCGCATGCCCGGACGATAATCATTCAGGTCGTCGGTGGTGCTTCCGTCAAGAACGACCGCAAAACCTTCGCGTTGGGCCAGGGTGGTCAGGTCTTTAAACAGGCTGCTTTTACAAAAAAAACAACGATCCTTGGTGTTCTTGACAAAATCCGCATCGTCCATGGTATCACTCTCGACGAAGCGATGGGGGATGCCCATGTCCTGAACCATGTTTTTGACATCTTCCAGATCGTGGGCAGGCATGGTGGGGGAGAGCGCCGTCACCGCCAGATAGGGAATGCCGGACTCCTTGACGGCGGCCACAAGAAAAGCGCTGTCCACGCCGCCGGAAAAAGCAACCAGGGCGCTTCCCAAAGCACGCAACGCATCCAACAACGAACCACACCTGCCGGATGAATCCAGTTGATCACCAATCATGGTGGGAGCTCCTCCCGCTCCTGAAAGCGATTGCATGACTGAAACGGAGATCAGGAAGAAGGGCTGCGTTCCTCCTCTTGCCCCACCACCACATGATTCCGGGATATCCCCATCACTGGGCATGGTAGATCGGCATCACCTCCGGCAACCATTGGCGAATATTGGCGATGCGCGTCTCATCGGCAGGGTGGGTGCTGAGAAATTCCACAAGACCGGATTCTCCTTCACCTTCTTTTTTGTCACGCATACGCTGCCAGAAATCAACGGCCTTGGAAGGGTCATAACCGGCCATGGCCATGAAGGTCAGTCCCAGGCGATCGGCCTCGGATTCGTGCAGACGACTGAAAGGGAGCATGACGCCCAACTGGGTTCCCAAGCCATAGGCCACACCCAGGAGAGCTCCGGTCTCGCTGTCATCTTCGGTTGCAGCCTGGAGCAATTCGGCGCCCACGCCGACCAGCATCCTCTGACTCATGCGTTCACCGCCATGGTTGGCGATGGCGTGAGCGATTTCGTGTCCCATCACCACGGCCACCCCGTCTTCGTCCTCGGTATACTCCAGGATACCTGTCAGAAAGACCACCTTACCTCCAGGCAGACAGAAGGCATTTGTATCCTCATCTTCCACCAGATCGAAACTCCAGACGTAGCCGGATAATTGTTCGCTCATACCCTGTTGTTCCATGTAACCTTCCACGGCCTGCTGAATCCGTTGTCCCACCTGCTTCACCATGAGAGCTTCGGAGGTATCGTGCAGAGGTTCGTTCTCCTTCAGGAATTTTTTGTGCTCTTTGAAGCTGAGGCTGAAGAGTTCGCTGTTTGAGATGAGGGAGAGTTGACTGCGCCCCGTGATGGGCACGGTCGCACAACCGGCAACCAGCATCAGAATCATACTGCAAGCAAAGCGCATAATGGATTGACGTAGCATGATCGTGATGTCCTGGGTCTGTTGATATTTGGAGGCAGATTGACAGGTTGGATCGTTGGATGTCAACAGGCGCCAAGGCCCTGCCCAGGGCAATCGCATTTGACATGGACCCACCCGAGGCCATGATCGCTTTTTGGAATCGGGGTCCAGAGGGCTGGCTCCCTGGCGGGTCAAGGGCAGCGCCCTTGCGGGGTTCGGGGCAGCGCCCCGTTTTGTTTTTGGTCGCCCCCCCTCTCCCAGGCCTTTTTTGCGCTGTTTGCAAAAAAGGCCCAAGGGGCGGTTTTATTTCCCACACGCCGGACAGGTCCATGGCTGCGTCCGGCCTGTGGCGTCATCCGCCACGATACGCCCTTCGGCCAGGTGAATCGTCCGCCCACAAAAGGTTTGCAACCACGCCAAATCGTGCCCCACGACAATGCGGGTCTGGGGCAGGCTCCGCAACAAAGCAGCCAAATGATGGCGTCCCTGGGGGTCAAGGCCCGAGTAGGGTTCGTCAAGAAGAAGTATGTCCGGTTCCATGGCCAGTATCGTCGCGAGAGCCACCCGGCGTTTTTCGCCGCTGGAAAGTCGATGCGACGGACGCTGCCGCAAATGCCATGCGTCAACGGCTGTCAGGGCGTTTTGCACCACCTGGCGGCACTGGGTCACTGTCATCCCCAGATTGAGCGGTCCAAAGGCCACATCCTCCTCCACGGTCGGCATGAACAACTGGTCGTCGGGGTGTTGAAAAACCAGTCCAACAGCACGCCGCATCTGCCCCTGATCCAGGCGGGCCATGACCTCCCCCCGCAACAAAAGAGAACCTTCCGCAGGTTGGATGACACCGCCCAGCAAAAGAAGCAGGGTGGATTTGCCGGCGCCATTCCCCCCCACAACAGCCACACTCTCTCCCTGCCCAACGCCGAAAGAGACGCCATCCAGGGCTTTGGTCCCGTCCGGATAGAGATGGTGCAGGTTGCGCACTTCCAGATGAAATGGGGTCATATGCCGCTACCCATCATCCAGTCGCCCACCTGCTGCACCGGCGCCAAAAAACGGCACGCACCGAACAACAACGACCACCCGAGCAGAAAGGACCACTCCCCCGCCCGCCAGTGCGCCGTGCGCAGGGTGGGGAGCGTGCCATGAAACCCCCGGCACAGCATCGCTCGTTGCATGCGCTCTCCCCGTTGCAGGGTGCGCAGCAGCAGACTCCCCACCAACCGGCCATGCACGCGCCAACCATGCCCCTCTCTGCCACAGGAACGCAGATTTTTGGCGCGCAGCATGCGCATGGCCTCGTCGGTGAGGAGAAACAGGGAGCGGTACAGCAACAGAATCTGGGCAATAAACAGGCGCGGCGCACCGAGTTGTTCCGCTGCCCGTCCCAGTTCCGGCACGGTGGTGGTGGCCATCAACACCAACAATGCGCTTACGGCCAGCAAAAAACGCAACAAAATGGAGGCCAGTGAAAACCACCCGCCACGCAGCGCAAAATCGTCGCCCAAAAAGATCAGGTGGGTGTCCAATAGGGGATTGCACAATCCGACCAGAAGCGGAAACGGCGCCAAAACCAGCAGGCGCCGCAACAACCAGCGCACAGGAATGCCGGCACGGACTGAGAGAACCACCGGAAAAAGGAAAAATGGCAACAATCCGCTGACGGCATACTTGTCGAACGAGACGACACACAACAAAAAAAGGGCCGTCACCAACCCCTTGGCGCGGGGATCCAGGTGATGCACCGGCGAGTCGATCCTGGCCATCCGATCCAAGGATGCGATGGCCAGGAGAGAATGGTCACCACCGCTCATCGATCTCCTCTCCCTGCGACCCGCCACGTCACGGAGATGACGCGGGAGGTGTGACCGGAGAACGACGCCGCAATCCCCAACCAACGCCCCACAACACGATCAGGGTCAAGGCGCCTCCCACCAAACCGGCAAGCGATTTTTCCCCTCTGAACGCCCGCAGGCCCGATCCAGCCTCTCCCTCTTGCCCATCTCCCCTTCCGAACTCATAATCCGGCATGGGAGCGGTGTGCTTCTGGAGTCGTGACAAAACCCGGTGGAGCGCACCGCCAGACCCGTCGGGTTCCGCTCTCCCGATCACCCGAGCCACGGACCACTCCAATCCGTCCGGTTGGGACGAGGCGTACCAGGGCAGGAGCACACCAGTCACCAGCGCCACCCCACCCATGGCCACGAGCACCCGGGACCGGGTGGTGGTCCGGGTTGGCGCGTACCATGCGCCTTCCCGCCTTTCCGGGTCAAGTTGGTACAAAAACAGCAGCACGGCCACGCTCACGAACCCCTCCACCACACCTATGGCCAAATGGATGGGCAACATCGCCAGCAGAAAGGCCAGCCAGGGCAGTTCGGCAAGATCGGACAGACGGCTCTCCACCACCACCCCCAGAGCGCCCAGTTGCAAAGCCAACAGGGCAGAGCAAAATACCGCCAGCCGCCAGCGCCAACCCGTGACGCGAGCACCTCCGGCAAGGGGCCGAAAGACCAGGGGATAGACCAGTAGACAAGGCATCACCCCCATGTTGATGATGTTCGCCCCCAGGGCCAGCAGGCCTCCATCGGCAAAAAAGAGGGCCTGCACCACCAAAACAGCAGCCATGGCAAGAAAGGCTGCGTGGGATCCCAACAAAACAGCAAGAAGCACTCCACCCGCCAGGTGACCACTGGATCCTGTCCCGGGAATGGCGAAGTTGACCATTTGGGCTGCAAAAACAAAAGCCCCCATCACACCCAGCATGGGCGTGGCCGCCGTGGATGGCAACGCTTGCAGTTTGCGGGAGACCATGGCAATGGCCGCCCCGCTGATCAGCCAGCATCCCACGCCAACCTCGGCGGATATCAGGGCATCGGACATGTGCATCGGTCAAACCCCTACGCAAACGTAACTATTCAGTACCCTTTCAAAAACAGCCTGGACATGAAAGCCTTTGTCAGGGCTTCGCCCCGAACCCCACCAGGACTCCGTCCTGGACCTGCCAGGGAGCCAGCCCCCTGGACCCCGATTCGTTGGCGGGTGATGAATAGTTACACGCAAACATCGATTGAACGATTTATGAAAGATTTTTTTTTCTTCTTAACGAGTCATTCTACGGAGCCAGGTCAGGATGTGTCAACCACCCCTTCCCAGGCAGGCAGGGCATGATCAAATTGACCCATTCATTCCAGGATGCGCGTGATGACAACTCAAGGCTGAAAGGAAAAGACGATGAGCAACGGCATGGAAAGATTCACCATCTCCCTGGAGGAGGAGTTGGCGCGTCAGTTTGATGCATGGATCCGCCTGCGCGGTTATCGCAACCGGTCGGAGGCGGTGCGGGATTTGTTGCGCAAGGAGCTGGCGACCGTCCAATTGGCCGAGGGGGGCGCCGCCGAAGGCGTGGGAGTGATCACCTACATCTACGACCACCACAAACGGGAACTGGCGCGCCGTCTGACCCATATGCAACACAGTGAACACGACCTGACCCGGGCCACGCTGCACATCCACCTGGACCATGAACGTTGTCTGGAAACCGTCATTCTGCGCGGCAGCGTGGAACGGATCCAGGCCCACGCCCAGGCCATGACCGCCGAAGCCGGCGTGCGCCACGGCCATTTGCACGTGGTGCCCATGGCGAGCATCACCGACCCCGAAAGCTGGACGGCATGACAAAACCCGCCACTTCGCCCCTGTGCGGCAACCGTTCAGCATCCCTGCAAAAACAGTTTACCCAGGAAAAATCCTCTTCAACCCGCAACTATTCACCACCCGCCAACGAATCGGGGTCCAGAGGGCTGGCTCCCTGGCAGGTCCAGGACGGAGTCCTGATGGGGTTCGGGGCAAAGCCCTGACAAAGGCTTTCCTGTCCAGGCTTTTCTTGAAGGAGTACTGAACGGTTACGTTTACCCAGGAAAAATCCTCTTCAACCCTTCCCGTCCACGGGCAGGTTGCGGGGAGTGACCTGCCCCGCATCGTCGTCGTGAAGAATACGAGTGGCAGCCTCGTCATACCCCTTCTTGCGAGATGGCCAATAGACCCAGATCACAATGGCGATGAAGGCAAGGAAAAACCAAACCAGGGCAAAAGTCTTGGAGAGAACGAACAGGGTGTCGAAGTTCATGAGGCACCTACATGGATGCGCTGGGCGTGACGGAATGCAGCCTGATGGGCGATGGCGCTGATTTTGACTTCCCATACACCCGGCAAGGGGAACGAAATCCTGGCGGTGTACTGGCCGGGAGCAATTTCGGAGAGAACGACGTGTTGGTCGTGACCTGCGGCAACAGGACGAAATGTTTGCAAGGTCACCGCAGCCCCCTGCAAAGGGGTGCCGTCACGTTGCGTCAGCGTGAACACCATGGGCTCGGGAGCGCCCACCCTGGGTGTGCCGGTCTGCAACGTCCCTTGCCAACCCAAAGAGTCCTGCAACTGCTGCTCCGCCAACACCTTGTTGTAGGCCAAACCCTTTTCGTAAGGGTTCTGAGTCACGACACCCGTCCAGGAGGCGCTGGCATAGTAGACCAGGGCGACATTGGCAAGGATGACAACAAGCGCAAACAGGAAAAGAGAGAGACGCCAAGGCCCCCAACGGCGCCAAAGGGGCTGGGCGGTTTGGGAAAAGCGCTCGGACATGCGGGTCACTCCGGACGAACGAAAAGGGAAGCATGGCGATCCCCGTTGCCACTGTCATCCGTGGCCGTGAGGATAAACTCGATCGGGGCCCGACCAGGTGACAACCGCTCCCGAGGTTGAACGAGATAAACCAAAAATGGTTCCGCCGCACCCGCCGGCACTGTGACCAGGGGATTGCCATGGGCGTCGCGAGAGGCGCTGGTGGCCACGGAGAGCCGCGCCCCGGGCAAACCGACCACGGACAAGGCATATTGCCGGGTACGGTTGGTGATGTTCAACACCCGAACAGTAAAATTATTCTGGATGCTCCCATCCGAAAGCGCGACATAAACCGGCAAACGTTGGCGTATGACGTTGATCTGGGAAGGATTACGCTGGGTCAAATGCCAGGTGATGCCAAAGACCATGGCCAGCAGCACCGCGCCATAGACAACCACCCGAAAACGCAGAATGCGGCTTTTCTGACCTTGCAGGGATTGCAGCGAGGTGTAGCGGATCAAGCCATGGGGTTTGTGCAGGCGATCCATCACCTCATCGCAGGCATCGATGCAGGCCGCACAAGTGATGCACTGGTACTGCTGCCCAGCCCGGATATCGATGCCGGTCGGGCACACCCGAACACAAGCCCGGCAATCGATGCAATCCCCCGGACGCTCCTGCTGTCTGCGCTGGCGTAAATTGGCCAGCCGGGGCTCGCCACGATCTTCGTCATAGGCAACGATCAGGGTCTCCCGGTCAAACATCACCCCCTGAAAACGGGCGTAAGGACACATGTAGATGCAAACCTGCTCCCGGGCAAAACCGGCAAACAAATAGGTCGTACCAGTCAAAAAGGCCAGAACATACCAGGCTGGCATGGGCGCAGTGCCGGAAACAAACTGCCGCAACAGGACAGGAGCATCGGCAAAGTAAAAAACAAACACACCACCCGTGCTCACGCTGATCAACAGCCACAGCAGGTGCTTGGTCAATTTGCGGGACAATTTGGCCAGGCTCCAGGGGGCCTGGTCCAAACGCCGCCGCCGGACCGGAGAACCCTCGATCCACTTCTCCACATAGAGAAAAAGGTCGGTCCATACCGTCTGAAAACACATGTATCCGCAAAAAACACGCCCGGCAAGCGTCGTCATGAAAAACAGACCCATGGCCATCATGACCAGGAGAAACGCCAGCAGAAAAATATCCTGGGGCCAGATGACCAGGTCAAAAATGTAAAATTTGCGGTTGGGCAGGTCAAAGAGGACCGCCTGGTTGGGCAGCAGGTCACCACGATCCCAACGCAGAACAGGAATGGCATAATAGATCCCAACCAAAATCCATAAGACACGCCACTTCAAGCGACGGAAAAAACCCTCCTGGTAGACCGGATAAATCTTCCTCCAGGTTGCGTAAAGCTCCGGAGACTCCCCGGGCAAAGTCTGTCCGCCCTCCTCCGCAACCCAACCATCCTGTGTCGTTTTGGCCAGCGCCTGGGTCATGGTCTCTTGTCCGTTCTGGATATGAAAGCCTTTGTCAGGGCTTCGCCCCGAACTCCACCAAAAAAAAGCCTGGATATAAAAGCCTTTGTCAGGGCTTCGCCCCGAACCCCGCCAGGGCCCTGCCCTGGACAAAGCCAGGGAGCCAGCCCCCTGGACCCCGATTCGTAGCCGGTTGGTGAATAGTTAAAAAAAATCTAGCGCAAATTTTCACAAATTGATATACAAAAATATAACAATTGACGGACTGGCGGGTACGGGAAGCGTCGGATCGCTGCAAAAAAATCTGTCAAAACAGGGAAGAAAGGGTTGGGAATTCGGCACGGGGGAGAGTCCGGGGAAGGCATGAACAACAGCTTGCATGGAAAAAGGAGAGCAACGTGTCTCAAACGGTCAATCCGGCGGCAGCACAGTACGACTACCAGGTCATCCGGTGGTTTGCGGTGGCTGCGGTCATTTATGGCATCGTGGGATTTCTGGTAGGGGATCTCCTGGCTTGGCAACTCGCCTTTCCTGAGTTGAATTTCGGCATACCTTACCTCACCTTTGGCCGTTTGCGGCCCCTGCACACCTCGGCAGTGATTTTTGCGTTTGGCGGCTCGGTCATGTTTGCCACCAGCTACTATGTCGTGCAACGCACCTGCCGGGTGCGGCTCTTTTCCAATTTTCTCTCCTGGCTGACCTTTTGGGGATGGAATGCGGTGGTGGTGGGAGCCGTGGTGACCTACCCCCTGGGCCTGACGCAGGCCAAGGAGTATGCGGAGCCGATCTGGCCGCTGGACCTGCTGATCACAGTGGTGTGGGTCGCCTATCTGATCAATTTTGTCGGCACGCTGGCGCGACGGAAAGAGGCCCACATTTATGTGGCCAACTGGTTCTATCTCGCCTTCATCATCACCGTGGCCATCCTGCACCTGATCAATAACCTCGAAGTACCGGTCAACCTGACCGACTCCTATCCGGTATGGGCCGGCGTGCAGGGGGCATTGATTCAGTGGTGGTACGGGCACAACGCCGTCGGATTTTTTCTGACTGCCGGTTTTCTTGGCTTGATGTATTACTTCGTCCCCAAACAGGTGGAGCGGCCAGTGTACTCCTACCGCCTCTCCATCGTGCATTTTTGGGCCTTGTCGTTTTTGTACATCTGGGCAGGTCCGCACCACCTGCACTACACCGCATTACCGGATTGGGCCTCCACGCTGGGGGCGACGTTTTCCATCATGTTGATTCTGCCCTCCTGGGGCGGCATGATCAACGGCATCATGACCATGTCCGGCGCCTGGGGCAAACTGCGTACCGACCCCATCCTCCGCTTTTTCATCGTCTCTCTCTCTTTTTACGGCATGTCCACCTTTGAGGGGCCCATGATGTCCATCAAGGATGTCAACGCCCTCTCCCACTACACTGATTGGGGCATAGGACACGTCCACTCCGGCGCCCTGGGGTGGGTGGCCATGGTGTCGTTCGGAGCGCTTTACCACATGGTTCCCCGCCTGGCGGGCACGACCATCCACTCGGTCCGGTTGATCAATTTCCACTTTTGGCTTTCGACCATCGGCGTCGTGTTTTACATCATCGCCATGTGGATCTCGGGCATCATGCAGGGACTGATGTGGCGGGCCTACGATGCCTATGGAAATCTGACCTACTCCTTCGTCGAAACCGTCGCCGCAATGCACCCCTACTATCTTATGCGCGCCGTTGGCGGAGGCATCTTTTTGCTGGGAGGATTTGTCATGGCCTACAATCTGTACATGACCCTGCGCAAACCGAACCACCCTTTACAGGCAGCCTGATCCAGGCCCGGTCGGCAGCGCAATGCGGGAGAGACAACGTGAAACACGATATCATTGAAAAAAACCTCCCCCTGATGGGGATTCTGATTCTGCTGGTGGTTTCGATCGGCGGCCTGGTGGAGATCGTCCCCCTGTTCTACATCGACAGCACCATCGAAACCGTGCAAGGGATGCGGCCTTACACCCCACTGGAGTTGAAAGGGCGGGATATCTACCTGCGGGAACAGTGCTACAACTGCCACTCCCAGATGGTCCGCCCCTTCCGGGATGAAGTGGAACGCTACGGTCACTACAGTCTGGCTGCCGAGAGCCAGTATGACCATCCCTTCCAATGGGGATCGAAGCGGACCGGACCGGATCTGGCCCGGGTAGGCGGCAAATACTCCCGACTCTGGCACCAGGATCACATGCGGCGTCCGCAGGATGTGGTGCCCGAATCGGTGATGCCTCCCTATCCCTGGCTGGAACGGGACAAACTGGACTACCAGGATGTCGGCAAGCGCATGCAGGTGATGCGTAAAACAGGCGTCCCCTATACCGATGAGATGATCGAACACGCGGTGGCAGACCTGGAGAGCCAAGCCCTGGGTCAGAGCGCGGATGTTTCGGGTTTGCAGAAGCGATACGGCAAAAAAGTGTCCCTGGATAACTTCAACGGAAGTGCCAAGGATGCCCAGGCCAAGGTGATCACCGAACTGGATGCCATGGTAGCCTATCTGCAAATGTTGGGAACTCTGGTGGATTTTTCCTCCTACCAGGCACGGGCCCGCTGAAGCCCGGGGATCGGATCTGCTTATAACATGCCGCAAGAGTGGAGGAAGTTTCCATGGCAGGTGACAAGAAGGTTGAAACCACTGGGCACCAGTGGGACGATGAAGAAGGCCATCCCTTGCAGGAGTACAACAACCCCCTGCCAACATGGTGGTTGTATGCTTTTTATGCCTGCATCGTGTATGCCGTAATCTATTGGATCCTCTTTCCGGCGTGGCCAACCATGGGGAGCGAGGAGTTTACCAAGGGGGTGTTGGGCTGGTCCAACGTGAAACAACTCACACAGGAAATGGCCCGGGCCCAGGAGGCCAAAAAACCGTTCGATGCGCGGTTGGCCGCTCTCCCCCTGGAAGAGATCGCCAAAAACAACGACCTGTTCCAGTACGCTCTCGCTGGCGGCAAGTCGGTCTTTGCCAACAATTGCGTCCCCTGCCATGGCAGTGGCGGCACGGGGGCCAAGGGCTATCCAAACCTGGTGGACGATGACTGGCTTTATGATGGAACTCTGGCCGATATCCAACTCTCGATCAACAATGGCCGCTCTGGACAAATGCCAGCCCATCTGAACACCGCCGGCGGGGCCTTCGGCGCGGAGCAGGTCAACGCCCTGGTGGAATATGTCCTCAAAATATCCGGCCAGGCACATGATGCCGCGTTGGCCAAACAGGGAGATGCCCTGTTTCATGGTGATGGGGCCTGTTTCTCCTGTCACGGTGATCACGGCAAAGGATCGCTGCTGGATACGGTCGCGAATCAAAAATTGGACAAATCCGTCGGCGCTCCCAACCTGACGGATGCCATCTGGCTTTATGGAGGAGATCGGCAAACGGTCCATACCACGGTTGCCAGTGGCAGATCCGGGCAGATGCCAGCCTGGGGCGACGGTTATACAGGATTGGGAAAAAAGTTGGATCCGTTGGATGTCAAGAAGGTCGCTTTGTTTGTCCACAGCCTGGGTGGTGGGCGTTGAACGCCCAAACGTAAACAGGCTACAGGGAGGGGCATGCAACCCCTCCCCGTGGTACGCAACGTCAAAACCACTTTTCGAAGGCCATGGTCATCTTTGACATGATCGCTTTTTGGAATCGGGGTCCAGGATGCTGGCTTTCTGGCTTTGTTCAGGGCAGCGCCCTGGCGGGGTTCGGGGCAGCGCCCCGTTTTGTTTTTGGTCGCACATCTTCTCCCAGGCCTTTTTTGCGCTGTTTGCAAAAAAGGCCCAAGGGGCGGGCCTTGGTCCACCTTCTGGCGCGTCCTTTTGCGCCAGAAGGCGGACGCATTGCAGGTTTGAAAAACAGGGATCGGTGGCACGCTCTTTCAAATGCGATTGCCCCGGATTGCCCTGATAGCCACCTTGAGTCCAACGATAAACAGTGCTAGGGTCAGACGGCTGGGAGCTTCGCGAGCCTTGAGCCTGGAACCAGGCTCCCTCCCCGGATTGTCACCCCATGTACAGGTCAGTCGGGTACATGTACCGGAGACCGGATTTCGCTTCGTGTCCCCCGGGATTTTGGCCCTATGGAATCTGAAAAAGAAACAAAAGAAAAATCCGAGTTGCGCCCTCTGACAGTTTATGGCCAGACGGTCGTCAACCTGTTCACGGACGAGATCGAGTCGGATGTCCCGGTGTGTCTTCTTCCCGTTCACAACCGGGACCAGATTCCCTGCCAGGAAAGTTACCAGGAATTCTTTTTCCATGCCCAGGAAAAATGGTCCGAAACGCTTAGGGCCGTCTCTCTCTTAAAAAGCAACCTACAGGATGAAAAGCGCCAGGCCGCCGCCGCCAAACCAGACCAGATGGGCGAGATCAAAACACCCATCCTGGACCGGTTTCTGGCCTTTCAAGAGGCCCTCAGAAAAGGGGATGAAGAGGAGATCGAGGATAATCCATTCCTTAAAGTCACCCGGATGGTCTTCCAACTCAACATGGAGGCTGCCCAGGGGACCATGCGGGAAGCTGTGATCGTTGCGCTCGCCAAGTGGGAGCGCACGAACATGCGCGCCTTCCCCTCCATCCCGGAGATCTGGCGGCTTGAGACACGAGGGTTTCGGGGCATCGGACGCAAACTGTACGCTTCGCTGCGTTCGCTGCTCATCGGTTTCAAACCCTATGTTTCGGTCTTACTTTTTGTCTTGTCATCGGTGACCACGTTTCGCGGGGTCAACGAACTGCTCCAACTCCCCCTGGCGCAAAAACTGTTCGGCAATCTTTTCCTCGGACACACCGGTGAGGCGGCCCGCTATGTCGTTGGAGTCACCATCGGCGTCTCCCTCTCCCTGGCCATTCTGGATTTCAAAGGACGCATCTTCCAGGGGATTGCCGAAAAAGGAAAAATCTGGAAAGGCCTGATCCATGCCCTGGGTGTCCACCCCCGTTGGATCATTTTGGCCACCCTGTTGACATTCTTCTCCATCTACACCAACTACGACGGTATCGTCTCGCTGGTTTCCAAACAAGGAGAACTGCAAAAACAGTGGATAGAAATCAAAGGTCGTGTCGAAGGGGTACTTGGCACAAGCATGACAGCCAATCCGGACCATCCACAAACCCTGCATGGCCTGAAAAAAGCCCTGGAACTCACCGCGCAACAAGCTGTCGAAACCTTTAAAAATCTGCCCGAAGATGAACTCTCCGGCATTGCATCGAGCCAGGATCCACGTAAAGGTCCGCGTTATTGGGCCAAACATTTTGTAGTGTTTGGCGGCTTTACCGAAGGGGTGGTCGATGTGCCAAAGGTCCATGTCAGCTCGGAGACTTCCAAAAACATCAACACCATACTTCTTGGTTCCGGGTTGAATTTTGGCAAGGGAATTGAAGAGAAAATCCAGGAGTTGACCGGACGATACTCCAACAGTTTCTCAAATACCGTTAAAACAATTCATCATGATCTGGAGCAATTGGACCTGATCATGAGTCCAGGCGAACGGTCGATGGCCAGCATGCGCCGATTCATGTCCTTGGAATATTATGACATCAACGCCCTCGTACAACATATCACAGCCTCATTTGAAGAGAACAAACGGGTCTATGATGGGGTTGCCACCGAGCTGAATCAATTATTGAAGGCGCATGTCGCTGTTTTGCGTCAGGTCGATAAATACGGCAACACACCCCAGGTTGACTACACAATCTCGGCAACCGTGGACGTGCCGGCCATCGACGGCATTGAGGCCCTGAAGAAGGGCGTCATTCCGGTCGCCACCCACAAAGACCTTGTCGCTCTGAACCAGTTCCTGACCCATGAGCACGGCCCAGCCAAGGCCAGCCTTATCCTGATGTCCATCCTCCTCTTCTCGATCTCCCTTGACCTCGGGGAACTCCTGCTGTTTACCCGTTTCACCGTCCGTATCGCCCGCAAAGATGAAAAACACATGGACGACAAGACGTTGATCATCACAACGTGGCATGACGAGTTTATCGGCAACATCCGTGGATTCTTCGAAAAAAAAGAGGTGTGGTTTTCCCTGTTGAGCTGGCTGCCGCGTCCCTCCGAAATCCTGATGCGGGATGCCCTCTTCACCTGGCTGTACAAAATGAATGGAGAGTTGAGACTCTCCGGTGGAAGAGCCGGTTTGTTGACCCGGTGGAAATTTTGGTTCATCCGGCTTTTCAGCGCCGTGGCGCGCAAAGAGATCTGTTATGCCCTCATGGCATGGGACAGCGCCATGGATCGCATCCAAACCGCCTTGCATAAAAACAATTGCCAATACCTGAGTATCCTCTACCCAGGTCTGCGCTGGGATGCCAAACTTGACAAAATGTCCTTCCACCAACTGGCGACTCAGCTCACAGCCAGCATGAAGCGGGGACAAATCCAATTTGAAGAGAGCCTGAAAACATCCAGCGACACACCCCTGTGCAAAAAAATCATCCGGGAACCCATCACGCAAAAAGTTGCCAAGTCCAAAGTCCAACGGGACTTTGAAATGTCTCTCGACATGGCCTTTCAGGATTTGGATCCCCAATCCAGGCAAAAACGGCAAAACGATAACGCCAGCCCCATCGCCAACGGCAAACAAACCGATGATGAAACCACTTGCAGCCGCTGCGGTACGCGCGGTTTCCGGCGATCCTGGCGGTGTGCCGTCATCAAGATGACCGAACCCTACACCTGCGAACATCCTCATGGCAGTTTTTTGGATACGATATACAAAATGATGGCCTATGGGTCCATCCATTTTGTCTATTGTCCGTTATGGTACGGTTATTCATGGTTGTTTCAGACATCATTCATTAAAGAAAATCAAGTATTTCCATGGTCACGAAAGAAATGGCTCTATGAGTTCTGTGTCTCAAAAAGGGGCCGCCAGGAGAGACATGCCATCACCTCTGCCGAAAAAAACAAAAGCGTCGATATCACCGATATTCTGAAAAAAATTCCCAGACTCAAACACGAAACCATTGTAAACTTGATCGACAGACTCGACAAGTTTGATGCAGGATGGGCAGTAACATGGAAACTTTCCATACGCCACTATGAAAACGTTCTCCTGGATATCGAGGACGAAGCCCGCATGATCCAGGGGCTTGGAAAAGACGCCGATGATGTCGCTGATGAAATGTTATTATATAATAAGAATATTGCGACAGGAGACTTGTTGTACTATGAAAGTCCTCACAACTTCTCCCTTCTGGAACAATTCAAAACAATCGAAATGCAGATCAACGATGCCTTGAACCGCGTCGGCGAAATCGACGATCTGTTCCAAAGAAAAATCCAATATGCCAAAGAGATCGAAGAAACCAGCGAGAACATCAATCGGCTATTGGTCTCCGTCAAGATGGACCTGGTCAGTGGCGAGTTGGACTACCAGGGGTGGAAAATCATTGGGGGGGACAGGGTCCACCAGCTCATCACCAACGAAACCCAGAAAATTTTAGAAGACGCCAGACAATACCAACAGCAGGACATTATCGATCACGGCGAAGAGATGGTCAGCAAACTTGACCAGATGCGCATCCGTGCCCGACAACTTCATGATCAACTCAGCAATGTCAAAGGCGCCATGGGTCAACTGGCAGGTCATCACATCTCCTCGCAAGAGTCTCTCGATGCATCCATCTCCGGCGATGATCTGCTCGAACTCTTTCCTGCCAACGACAACATCAGGGAGACCCCCAAAGAGGGGTGGGCCATGGCGGTGCGCGGCCAAAAAAGGGCGGAAGTGGCAACAGAACACCAACCACCCCACCAAAAAGCAGCGCCACACCCAACAACCAGGCCCCTGCCCCTCCCCATTCAGACCAGACGCGCCGTCCCGCGTCAGGAAAACATGGTCAGACCACCCGCCGATCCTTCACCCCACGCACCTGTGGATCGGGTTGCATCCCGCCGGGAAGGAGAGAGGTCGCTGTTGCAGACTCCGGTTGAATTTATGACCCAGAGTGGCACGGTTTGCCGTGGCACCACGGAAGATGTCAGCATTGTCGGCGTCAAAATGAAATGGAACCAACCAAGCAACAAATTGCGTGAAGGAGAATCAGGAACCTTTCATTTCATCAATCTGCCTCATGAAGCGGGTTTTCCCAGCCGCGTCATTCGTATCAACCATGACGAGATCATGTTGACCATCCACGCAGATACGGCTCGCTATGGCCTCGTGGTCATGCAGGAGATTCTTTCCCAACACAAGGTTCAAATTGTGTAACAATTCACCATCCTTGCAAGAAAAGCTGCAACTATTCACCACCCTTGCAAGAAAGGCTTAGATATGAAAGCCTTTGTCAGGGCTTCGCCCCGAACCCCACCAGGGCGCTGCCCTGGACAAAGCCAGGGAGCCAGCCCCCTGGACCCCGATTCGTGGCCAGGTGGTGAATAGTTACATTTCCTGAACCCTTTTGAAAGGATTCTGAATCGTGATGCCGGATGTTGGACTGCAACGACATGTGTGACCATTTGATCAGGTTTACGGGAGTGTTGGTGCCAATATTGCGACATGGTCCAACCGAAATTCCCAACAACCAGACAGGAACGAAAAAACAGGTTCGATCATGAACAGGCATGTGTCACCTCCAGGCAATCACCCGGGTTCGACAAGCCATGCACGCCAGGGGAAAGAGTCTCTCCAGGAGCTGCTGGGTGTGGTCGACAGTTGGGCCCTCACCCAAAGTCAGCTTTGGTTCACAAAATTTGCCGATCTTCTGACGCAATACCTGGGCGAAGCCGGCAAAGCACTGGGTCAACAAGTGGATCTGGACACCATCACCCAGGCCATCAAGGCACAGGAGAACAGTTTCAATGCCACCGTCTCCCAACTGATTCGCAAGAGTTTTGCGGAGACAACCAGCACGCCGGCTGCGGCAAGGCAACCCCTCCCTCCAACATCTGAAACAACCCATCCATCACTCCCCCGGGCAACAAGAGCGCACGCGACTCTCCCTCCCTCTCTGGGGGTCCAGAAGGGCATCCAACGCAAGAGCACCCATGCGCCTGCCCCGGATTTTTCACCTGCCGATTTTCCAGCTGCCACGGGTCCGGTACAACGCTCTGATCGTACACAATGGAAACTCCCACCCGACCCTGACAAAAAAGGAGACAGAGGAAGAATCAGATCGACCCCTGCACTCCCCCTGCCTCCGGCCAGGGAGTCCGCCCCGGTAGACCTCGACCAAAAAGAAGACGAGGGAAAAATCAGATGGACCCCTGCGTCACCCCCACCTCCGGCCAGGGAGTCCCCCCCGGCAAACTTCGACAAAGACAAAAAAGAAGACGAGGGAAAAATCAGATGGACCCCTGCGTCGCCCCCACCTCCGGCCAGGGAGTCCCCCCCGGCAAACTTCGACAAAGACAAAAAAGAAGACGAGGGAAAAATCAGATGGACCCCTGCGTCGCCTCCACCTCCAGTCAGGGAGTCCCCCCCGGCAGACTCTCCAGCCCATAACGGCGTTTTGGAACTCCTGTTGGGTATCCTGAAATCGGTCTTGGGGAAACTCAACGCCGTCCGTCGGGAAGAGACACACGCCCTGGCTGCAACGGTCAGCATGGCCATGGAAACCTTGCAAGCCACCGGAGGCGACATGGGAGACCCGCGCAACCAGGAGGCCCTGCAGGCCATCGGCGCTGCGTTCAACGGGCTTCGCAACGACGGCCTGGATCATATCCCCGAAATGGAAGGGTTGGGCAGCGCCCTGGAAAAAATCACCATGTTTTTTGGCACGCCCCCGGCCCACGAGGTTGACACCGGGTCCGAGTTTTCCCATCCTGACAGCAACGAGGCGGGTGCAACTCCCCTGGCCTATCACCGGGAAGTCGACTCTTCAGGCCCCCAGGCGGGTGTCACCACCGGACCATCCGATCCGGCAGGTTCTACCTTCCCCACAGTCTTGCATGATTTTTTCTCTGGCCCCGGCAAAAGGCCAGCCACACACAAATGGCAGCAAGGATGACTGGGTGATGGAACAATCAATCCCCGCACAAAAAAAAGGGGGGTCCGGCCCGCAAACCGCTGACCGGAGCCGGGTCAGGCGGCGGGATGTGTCACGCCTGGGATTGCGGCGGGCCGGCGAGGCCTTCCTGCACCGGCAATCTGCCCCGCCACCTGCGGGCCATCCGCCGCCAGAGGAGACCCCCGCTCCCCACACCACCTCCCATCAACCCGAGTCGCTCCCCGGCAGCCAACGAATGGCGGTGCGTCCGCCAGCCAAAGGGCGCGAGACCACACAAAAACAGGCTGCGCCGCGCACCCGAATCGATGATCGTCTGCCCACAAAAAATACCATGCCCCCCTCAGGCACCCCATCGGTCGGAATCACTCCCGCGTCCGGTCCCAAAAGATTTGAATTGCCACCTCTGCAAACAGCGCGCGATCGGGAGATCGGCTTGGGTCGTGTCCTCACCGCCATTGAACGGCGGGAAATTTCGCGCGAGGAGGGACGGCGGCTGTATGGGCTGATCGGAACGTTTCACAGACGGCGTCAGGCCATCCGATGAACAACGTCCCGCCCGTGTATCCAGTCGGTGCGCTCCTGGCCCTTCTGCTCCTGGCCGCGTGCCTGCTCTCCCCCCCTGCCGATGCCGCCCCGTCACGGGCGCTCTCCCCGCAAGAAGAACAGATGCTGGAACGGCAGGTCTGGCTCAGAATCAACCAAATGGCCATGGATCCGACAGCCAATGCAGATGCCCTGGTGGAGCCCGTCACCATCCTGGTGGATCTCTATCTGGAACAAGGGCGTCATGCCAAAGCCGAACCGGTCCTGCAAATGGCCATCAACCAACTCTCCGGCAAATCAAGTGCCGCCAACGCCATTCCCCTCCTGCGCCTGACCAGCCGCATGGCCAAGGTGGATCTGGCTTATGGGCGTTTTGAATTGGCTTCCAGGCAATTCAACCTGTTGCTCACAGCCAGCCGCGCCAAGGAGGCCTTTACACCCGCCCAGGAACAAGACATTCGCCTGAGTCTGGCTCGGACTCGGGTGGGCATGGCGCTCGCCCTGGCCGATCAATCAGCCCGCCTCTCCCGTTCCTCCCAACTCCTGATGGTGGCCATACCCGAGTTGGCCCAGTATCTGGGAGAAAAACACCCGGAAGTGTTGGCTGCCCGCATACAATATCTGGACCTTCTGGCCCGGCAAGGGTACTTCGACCAGGTGCGGGAAGAGTCCGCCCCCCTGCTGACCATCTTTCTTGCCATGAAACCACCCCGGCTTGAGGAGATGGCACAAATCTACCGTTTCCGGGGATGGGCCTTGGCACAAGGGGGGAACATTCCTGCCGCACTGGAGTCCCTCAACGCCGGTCTGCACCTGCTGCCAGCTGAATACATGGGAGCGTTGCAATTCAAGGCGCGCCTTCTGGTCGATCTGGCCGTCGTCTACCTGGGCGATCGGCGCAACCCGGAGGCCCTCTCCACTTTCGAACGGCTGGAGGATACGATCGTTCATCAATTTGGTCGGGGCAGCTTCAAACAGGCTCGGCTCCTCCAGACCATCAGCCTGATATTGGAAAAACAAGGCATGCCCGAGGATGCGCAACGGTGGCGCAAAAAAGCATTCACGCTCGGTCAAGCCATATTCGACAAGGAAACAACCCTCCTGGAAAAATGGTGGAGTGCGCTACAGACCGAAATCAATAAAGGTGGCTCCGTCAGCAATCCGCTCGAAATGGAGCGACAGCTCTCCGATCTGATCACGCTTCTCTTCACCCAGGTCGAAAACATGGCCAGCTGGCGGGAACGTCTCCCATCCATCGCCACCCCTCTAACGCCAGCCGCCCTGTCCATTCTGGCCGACCCCGTCACAAAACCCACAGCCGCAGCAACACCAGCGGCCTCGACACCTGCGACCACCCCGGCAGCAAAAACCGAACAACAGCCTGCCCAACCTCGCGAAACCT
>JADGBZ010000039.1:0-13065 GCA_015231175.1 Magnetococcales bacterium
CGGTCCCGGGATGATGCATGGTCCTGGCGGTCCGGGGATGATGCATGGCCCTGGCGGTCCGGGGATGAATGGGGGGCCTGAAGGTGGTTTTGGGAGTGAGGGGAGGGGATGTTTTGGGATGATGGGTGGGACTGGTGACCCCGATAAGTTGGGTGATGTGTCTGAAATGGGCAAATGTTGTCACACTTCGGCTGGGATGATGGAACCTCGGTATGGCAGGCGAGGTTGCGCCATGCACGAATCGTCGCCCATGTTCGAGGAGGCTGCGGCTGGAGGTGGGAGTGGGGGAAACGATGTCGATGGCACCAAGGCAAGGTTGGATGTCCTGAAGAAAAGTCTCGCAATCGCCCCGGAGCAGGAGAAGGATTGGCAGGCCTACGCCGATGCCGTTACGAATCTGGTCTCCACCCGTCAGGCGCTGCAGAGTGGCGTGCAAGAGTCGTTGCCATCCTATCTGGAGCGTATGGAAAAACTTTTGGAAAGTAGGGAAAAAGTTCTGGTTTCAAAAAAGGCGGTCCTGCAAAAATACCGCCTTCTGTACCAATCTCTCTCCTTGACCCAACAAGAGGTCATGAGCAGGGAGGGAAGATTTTAGTCCAGACTTTTCTTGAAAAAACGCTGAATGATCACGGGGCAGAATCCCCTTCACCCAGGCAGAGACGACCCCAGGGCTGTTCTTGCCATGGGTGAAAGGCCAGGGGTGAAGGGGAGGTTCTGGAGGGGGGATGAGGTTGCCTGGACAGATCAGATGGCTTTTATCGCAGCTTCATAGTCGGGTTCCTGGACGATTTCAGGAACCTGCTGGGCGTATTTGACCTTGCCTTGTGGGTCGACAACGACCACGGCCCGCGCCAGGAGCCCGGCCAAGGGTCCATCCACGATCCGCACACCATAAGCTTCGCCAAAACCGCGCTGACGGAGCTCCGTGGCCGGGACGACTTTCTGCAATCCCTCAGCGCCACAGAAGCGGCCATGGGCAAAGGGCAGGTCCAGGGAGACGCACAGGACAACTGCGTTGGGCATCTTGTCCACATCGGCGTTGAAGCGACGCACGGAGGTGGCGCACACGGCGGTGTCAATGCTGGGGAAGATATTTAAAACTAATGTTTTTCCGTGAAAGTCTTTCAAGGATACATCAGACAAATCGGTCTTGGTCAGAACGAAATCAGGGGCCTTGGAACCCACGGCAGGGAGATTGCCACAGGTGTTGATGGGGTTACCTTTAAGGGTGATTTTTGCCATGTTCTTCTCTCCTGGGTTGCTTTCTGGCCAATGGGAATCAAGAAAACAGAGCGTGACATACGGATATGGCACATGGGACTCACAGAGGAGGCCCGAGCAAAACTTCCATGACCGGGGATGATAGTGGCTACCTTGTCAAAATAAAAGAAGAAAACATGGCTTCCTAAGCCCAATCGGTGCTTCTGTCCGGTTCGTGGCAGGAAGAACCTCCTTCCATGGGGTGGCCGCAGAAGACGCCACTCTGAAGGCGGCCATGGCCCTGTTCTTCGAGGTCGGCAAAGGCTTGATCGAGTCGGTCCAGGGTGTTGAATGCATCCCCGAGCCCCTGGCTCAAATGGAGACGTTCCAGGGGCGAGAGGTTGGTCAAAAAGGTGTGCGGATCACTTTGATCTTTGGCGAGTAACAGGATGGCATCCGCTATTTTTGTATCATGTTTGCCCATGAGGCATCCTCCTCATAACCATGAACCATTCTTCGCCTTTTCAAGAAAAGCCCGGACAAGGGTAACTTTCGGCACTCATTCAAGAAAAGCCTGGATAGGAAAGCCTTGATCAGGGCTTCTTCCCGAACCTTACCGGGACACCGTCCGAGGCCCAGCCAGGGAGCCCGTCCCCTGGATCCCGATTTGTTGCCAGGTGGTGAACAGCTTTTTTAGCAATAAACATGCCATATTTAAATTGCCACCACCCCGGGAAGGCGGGCAGAGGTGGTGCGTTGGTGGCTTAAATCCTGACCAGAACCTTGCCAAAGGCCTTGCCGTCGGCCACGACCGCATGGGCCTGTTGCACCTCGGATAGTGAAAATTGTCGGGGGTGGAGGAGGGGACGCAAACGTCCGGCATCCACCAGGGATGCCACGCGCCGCAATATGTTGCCATGATGGGCACGAGCCTGATGGGTCAGCAGGGGCAGGAGCATGAAAACAACGTGCAGTGTAAGGCCCTTGGCATGGAGCGGGGAGAGGTCATGCGTCGAACGGGCAACGCAGGTCACAACGGTACCACCAGGTCGGACTGCCTGGAAAGAAGCGTCCAGATTGTGCCCGCCAACCGTGTCGAAGACCAGGGCAAACCCATGCCCCTGTGGTGTTTCCCGGACCATGTCGGTGACGGTGGCCGTGCGGTAGTCGAAGGTGTGGTTGGCTCCCAATTGTTTCGCGGCCAGGGCTTTTTCCGGTGTGGAAACGGTTGTGGTGACGATCGCGCCGCACAAGTGAGCCAGTTGCAGGGCCATGTGGCCAACGCCACCGGTCCCGGCGTGGATCAGGACCGGATCACCAGGACGTATGGAGGCGCGATCCATGATGCCCTCCCATGCAGTCAGAGTCACCAGGGGCAATGCCGCACATTCGACCAGGGGTAATGTCACGGGCCGGTGTGCAAGCAAACGTGCATCTGCCAGCAGGTATTCCGCCAGTGCCCCCCCGCTTCCCTTGACGCCACCAACGCAGCCATAGACTTCGTCACCAGGCTTGAAATCGGTCACGCCAGGACCAACCTCCTCGACAATGCCGGCTGCATCTCCGTGTAGAACGGCGGGCAACTCCGGGGCCAGGGGCAAACCCAAGGTGCGGATCTTGACGTCGATCGGATTGACGCTTGTAGCCACGACACGAAGAAGCAGATGACCCGGTCTGACCTGTGGTTTGGGAAGATCCGCCGAACGAAAGGTGGCTGAATGGCCATAAGTATCGAGAAGCATGGCTTTCATGGTTGATTCCTTTTCTTGGCACACTCTGTGAATACACGGGGCGAGTATGCAAAACCCGGTTGGCCCGAGTCAATGCGGGGCCGGCCCCATGTGGCGCCTCTGATTCGACGCATGGGTTTGGTGAAAAACGATTAAAGGGTGAGAATTCTGAATAATGTGGTCCAAAGCTTGCGTGTTTCCCCACTGGGAAGACACCTGGTCAAGTTTGGGTTGGAGAATGAGAAATTGTTTTTGTACAAGTTGTTGAATAAAAAATGAAATGTTAAAAATGTCAGCGGTTTGTCAATAGTTTGGCGAAGGCACCATGTCCGAAGTCAGGTCAGCCATACGTGATGCGGGAACCTGTTTCCGCCACTCTGCAAGCCAGCCGGTGATGACACGGCTGTGGCTGGTCGGTGTGGCTGCCATGCTGTTGATCCTCTGTGGTTCCATTGGGTATCTGAGTGCATCGGACGGGGCAAGGGGCATACCGGTTGGCATCTTTCGTGTCAAACCCTCCTTGTCGATTCAGTCGCGCTATGACAGCAACGTCTTCAAGGATGCGACCAACCGGGTCGGTGAAAAAATCCTCTCCATACAGCCTGTTGTCCAAGTTTCCACGCACTGGAAAAGTTTGACTTTCAGCGGATCCCTCGCAAGCGACATCGCCCGCTACGAGTCGCGTTCCACCGAGGATTACCAGGATTACAAGGCTGCGATGCATGTCAAATATTCCGTCAGCCGCCGTTTGGAACTTGGCGCCAAAACCGACGTGGCTTTCAACCATGACAGCCGTGGTGCTGCCGATGTGGGAAAGATTGGCGCCAATAATCCACCAAGACATTGGAAACATTACGGGTTTGATGGGTCCGCGCAGTATACGTACAACAGGCTTCGCACCCTGATGGAGCTTTCCCACCAGATCGACGACAAGCTGGATATAGGAAATTATCTGAACAAGGCAACCTTGTCGCTCATGTTTGCCCTGGCACCGAGGACGTCCCTTTTGACAGAGGTCGGATGGAAGGGTATAGTCTACGACAGCGCAGCCCTGGATCGGGACAATCAGGAGAGGTCTATCGGCGCCGGTGTGAGTTGGACGGGCGCCGCCAAGACCCAGGGTGATCTGAGGGTCGGCTATACGATGAAAGAGTATGAAAATTCCGCCGTGGAAGGCAGCAGTGCGTTCACTTTTGGTGGTGGAATTGGCTGGAAACCCCTCGCCAAAACCGCATTGAAGTTGGATCTTTCTCGCAACTTCGCGGAAGGGGGGTTGGTCTCCAACTACTACGTTTCGACCAGTGAACAGCTGGGATTGACCCAAAAGTTGCGTTCGTTCTTGACTTTCAACTCCAATGTCAGTCATACCCAGAACGACTACAGCTCCGGGTTGGAAAACGAGATCTGGAAGGGAAGTGCCGGGTTCGGTTACGCCTTCCCGCGGTGGTTGACCATGGACACCAATTTCACCAGGACGAGTCAAAAGTCCAACCAGGTCGATTCTGGGTACGACAGCGACGAAGTCATGGTCTCCTTGACCGGTGGTCTGTAGGCGGGCGCCGAAGGTCTCGGGTGGGTGTGACCGGTGGTCTGTAGGCGGATGCCGAAGGTCTCGGGTGGGTGTGACCGGTGGTCTGTAGGCGGATGCCGAAGGTCGCAAGTTCGTGGGTGTGGAGAACCGAAGATGAGATGTCGTGAAAAGTTCTGGCTTGGGTGTGCAGGACCGCTCCAACTCGTCTTGGTGGTGGTCTTGTTGGTGCATGCGCAGGCGGTCGTGGCCGAAGACACAAACTTCCGGTCCCAGTATCGCCTGGGGCCAGGAGACAAAATTCAGGTCACCGTCAATGAAGAGCCCGATCTCTCGGCCACGCACAAGGTTGGGCCAAACGGCAAAATTTCCTTTGCGTTTTTGGGGGATATCTCTGTATCTGGCCTGACCATCAAGGATGTTGAGCGGCTTTTGCAGACCCGCTTGGCGGATGGGTACCTGCGGCACCCCATGGTGAATATTGCCATCAACGAATTCCGCATGTATTTCGTCAATGGTGAGGTCAAAAGTCCCGGCGGGTTTTCCTACCAGCCCGGTTTGACGGTGCGCAAGGCCGTCACCCTGGCCGGAGGATTCACCGAACGGGCGGCTGAGAAAAAAATCACTGTCATCCGGGGTAACGATGCCAGCCACAAGGAGTACGGGGTCCAACTGGACGATCCTGTCTTTCCTGACGATATTTTGACTATTCCAGAAGGCTTCTGGTGAGGTTTACGCATGGCTGATGTCACTATCGTCAAGGCCGAAGGGGGGGGTGACCCCAGGGTGCTTCAGAGTGAACCTGCGCATCGCCCTTCTGTTCGTCCCGACTTCATGCCTCCTGAAAGCGACGGACCCAGTTACAATCTTCGATTTTTTCTCTTTCTTCTCTTCCGCCGCAAATGGCAGGTCATCAGCGTGGCGTTTCTTTTTGCCATGCCTACCCAGGTTTACTTGTGGTCCCTGGTGCCGCTGTATCAGGCTGAAGCCAGCATGGTCATCGAGCAAAAAACGGTCAAACTGATCGCTTTTGACGATGTCTATCAATCCAATGCTGGTCAGAGCGGGTATATGCAGACCCAGATGGAGCTGATCAAGAATCGCAAGCTGGCCGAAGAGGTTGTGCGCCGGGAGCGGCTGGATCTTGTTCCTGAATTTGACCCCAGGGTTCTTGCTAAACGACGCGGATTCTCCTTTTCCTCGCTCATGCCGGACTTGTGGTTCCTGAAGTTTATGGGGGATCCGGTTCGTCCGGATGTTGATGAACCGGTTGTCGATGATGGCAAACCCGACCCCCAGCGTGTGCAACAGGTCGTGGATATGGTCCAGGGCCGCATTGGCGTTGGCACCGTGGGGCGCAGTGAAATCATCAAGGTCTCCTTCGTATCGGAAGACCCGAAATTGGCTGCCCGCGTGGCCAATACCATCGTCCAGGTCTTTATCGACCAGGAGATGGAAGCCAAACTCCAGGTGACCCAGCACGCAGCCAATTGGCTGATGAGCCGCCTGGATAACCTGCGCAGATCGCTGGACAACTCCGAGAAGGAGTTGCAGGTCTACCGGGAAACGACGGGGTTGCTGGACTCTCAGTCCACCCAAAGTCTGGATCGCCAACAGATGGATGGCATCAATACCCAACTGGCCCAGGTGCGCGCTGAGGCTGGCGCCGCCCAGACCAAATATGAGCGACTGGTGGGTCTGCTGAAGGGTTACAAGGGAGATGTCTCCCAGCTCCCGTTTTCTGATAGCCCACAGATACTTGAATTAAAGAGAGAAAAAGTCAAGATTGAGCAGAATTTGACCGAACTCTCCGATCGCTATGGCCCCAAACATCCCCGCATCATCCGGGCGCAAAAGGAGTTGGAAGAGATCGACCGCAAAGTCAGACAGGAGGTCGGTCGCTTGGTGGAGATCGTCAAACATGATTACGCCGTGGCCGATGCCCAGGCCAGCCGTTTGGCCAGGGAACTCGATACCCAACGTGGTCAGGTCCAGCAGATCCAGAAGAAAACCTACCAGATGAATAAGTTGGAACGAGAGGTTGCCGCCAACCGCCAGCTTTACGATATGTTCCTGAAACGCTTCAAGGAGACCGGCCTCAGCGAAGGGATGCAAACCGCCAATGCTCGCCTCCTGGAGTCGTCCCGACCTCCGGGCGGGGTGTTCTGGCCGAACAAAAAGCGCACCCTGATGATGTGGAGTCTTATGGGAGTGGCGGCGGGCATGGGGTTGGCGTTTTTGCTCGAGTTCTCCGACAGATCCCTCAAAACCCCTGAAGAGCTGGAAATGATGAGCGGCTTGCCCCTGTTTGCGACGCTGCCGCTCCTGCACCTGCGACGACGGGATCCCACACCCCCGGAAGAGATGCAGTCCAGGCATCCAAAGTCCAACTATTCAGAGGCAGTGCGAAGTCTGCGGACAGGTCTGCTCTTCTCGGATGTTGACCGGCCCATGCAGATCGTCATGGTGACCTCCGCTTTGCCGGAGGAGGGAAAGACGACCGTGGCGGTCAATCTGGCCCAGGCATTCAACCAGGCTGGGGATCGGGTTCTGTTGCTGGAAGCGGACCTGCGACGCCCCCGCCTCAAGGAAATTTTTCCTGTGACCGGTTCTGCGGGTGTCACGGGCTTTCTCTCCGGCTATCTCCAACAGGAGCGGCGTGTCAACAAAAGGCGCCGCTCAGGAATGGATCGCCGTTCCGGTTTGGATCGACGCCAGGAGAAGTTTGCCTCCGCCTGGAGTGGCAAGGAGCGGCGCAAGGGGGTGGAGCAGCGCCAAAGTCTTGAACGGCGGCGGGGAGCAGAGCGTCGGCGCACATCCATGGAAATTTTACGCAAAGAGGTGATCGAGACGCCGTTTGGCCTGCACGTTCTGCCCAGTGGCCCGACGCCGCCTTTCCCCAGTGAAATTCTTGCCTCCAGACGCTGGCGTGACATGCTGGCCGACCTGCGGAAATTTTATGATCGGATCATCATCGACGCCCCGCCGACTCTGGTGGTGACCGATGCCCAGATTCTTGGGGAACAAGCGGATGGCGTTGTTTTCGTGGTTAAAGCCAACAAAGCCGCCCGGGATGTTGTCATGGGGGCGCTTCGCCGCCTGCACCATTCCCAAATCTCTGTTGTGGGATGCGTTCTGAACAGTGTGGATATGCGCCAATTGATGTACTACAGCGGGGGATATCGCTACGGCTACGGCTACGGCTACGGCTACGGCTACGGCTATGGCTATGGTTATGGAACGGGGTATGGTACAGGGTACGGATACTACGGGGATGACAAGGACAAACCCAGGAGATAGTTTTTTGGGTGGGTTCACGGATATCCATTGCCATATCCTGCCCCTCATGGACGACGGACCGGAAGCGGCGCAGGAGTCCCTGGCCATGGCGCGTTGTGCTTTTGCCGCAGGTACCAGGGTGTTGGTCGCGACGCCGCATGTGACGCCTGGTGTCTATGACAACTCCCTGGCCTCCATTCGTCAGGCAACCGAGGCGTTTCGAGGTCTCCTCCAGGAGGAGGGGATCGACCTGGATGTGCGTTGGGCGGCTGATGTGCGTCTTTCACCGGAACTGATCAGGCTTGTGGCTGAGGGGAGTCTGCCGACTTTGAATAAGACAGGCTCCCGGCGTTTTTTTTTGTTGGAGTTTCCCCACGACACGATTCCACCGGGCAGCGACAAGATCGTTCGCCGCTTGTTGGAGCAAAATTACGTTCCGGTCCTGACCCATCCGGAACGGCACAGGGTGATATGCCACCATCCCGGCAAACTGCTTCCCTTCCTGGAAATGGGGTGTCTCAGTCAGTTGACTGCCGGATCCTTGACCGGGGTGTTTGGGATGGACGCGCGTCGATGTGCGGTCACGTTGCTGGAAAAGGATTGGGCGCATGTGATTGCCAGCGATGCCCATGATCTCAGGGAACGATCACCAGACCTGCGTGAGGGTGTGCAGGCTGCCGCACAGGTCGTTGGCATGTCACGGGCCATGGCCATGGTGACCTCCATACCTGGTGCGTTGCTATGACCTGGAATCCCGATTCCTGGAAAAAGGGGGGGGGGCATCTGATCCTGACAGGCTTGTGCCTCTTTCTGGCCATATGGGCCGGACGGTGGGGGTTGGCAGAACTCTATTTTTTCCCCCTGGAGAAATTGTTGGCCAGGATACAGGATCCCAAGCTCTCCGATGAGGAGAGGGAAAAAGCCTGGGAAGAAGCCATCAGATACAACAGGGAAGCATTGAATCTCCACCCGGGGAATGCCGAATATTGGTTGCAGTTGGGGCAGTTTCAGTATCTATGGTCACGAAGAGTCAAAGATGATGCGAAAAAAGCAACGGATTTACTGAAAGAGGCAGCCGGCAGCTACGAAATGGCTGCCAAAATTTGCCCTACCTGGGGGTATACGTGGATCAACCTGGCCCAGGTCAAAATGGTGCAGGGCAGTCAGTATTGGGGCGAAGCCGCCATACACCTGGAGAGGGCCATGGTTTTTGCCCCTTGGGAATCCAGCGTTCAACGTAATGCCGTGCGCTTGGGCTTCATCCTTTGGGGCGCTTTGGATGAGAGAATGCGCAGCGAAGTCATCAATGTCGCCATTCGGGCCATGGCGTCATTTCCCCACGAGATACTGGAATTGGTCAAGCGCTACGAAAAAAGGGAGTCCGTCCAGCCGTTGGTGCGCTTCCAGCCCAAACTGCGGGCTGAGTTCGACAAATATTTTGGCTTGGTCTCTTCCAGCGATGCGGAGAAGGGGAGTCTCCGACCATGAAAGATGTCCCGGAAATACCCAACAAAGGGGAGTTTGTCGAATCGGTTGTCTTTGCTTTGTTTCTGGGTTTGATTTTTTGGATGCCGTTGCCTTTGGGAAGCAATCGCCCCTGGGCCTGGAGCATTCTGGAGGTCGGAATTTTTCTCTTGGTTGGACTCTATTTCCTTGCCCGCATGGGTGAGAAAAAGGCCTTCGGCAAGGTTTTTTCTGACCACCCATTGGAAGTTTTCCTGTGGTTGGCCTGGATCTTGATCCCCTTGTTGCAGGTGGTGCCCATGCCGACATCCCTGCTTTCGGTGTTTTCCCAGGCCACGGTGGAGGTCAACCGCTTTTGCGGTCTCGATGGGAAATCGATGACGATCTCCCTGGACAAGACAGTGACCCTTGTGGAGTGGCTGAAATATGTGACCTACTTTCTGGCAGCATTTTTGGTGCTGGCCGTGGTGGACACCCGTGATCGCCTGCGCAAGTTGACCTGGGTCATTTTCCTCTCCGGGGTCTTTCAGGCTGTATTTGGCATGTTTGTGTTCTTCACTGGCTTCGTAGCCACATGGTGGCTACCGGATATCCAGGGGAGTGTGCATGGCACCTATGTCAACAGGAATCACTATGCCGGCCTTCTGGAAATGAGCATCCCTATGGGATTTGGACTGCTGCTCGGATGGATGCGCAGCAGTGAGGTGCAGAGAAATTTCAGGGAATCCTTGCTGTGGGTTCTCCGCAACCTCAGCAGCCGTAATGGTGTGGTCTCTGCCCTGTTGGTGCTTATGTTTCTGGCTCTGTTTCTGAGCACTTCCCGGGGCGGGAACATCGCCCTGATCGTTGCGCTGCTCACTGTGGTCGCTCTGGCTTTTTTGCGGCGACGTCGCTCCAACCGGGAAAAAAGGTTGGTTCTGCCTGTCGTGGTTGCAGCCTTGATTGCGGGAGGGTGGATGGGCTTGGGGCTTCTGGCGGATCGTTTCAAAGGCTCCTTCATCGAACATTCAGGACGTATAGAAGTTCATGTCGGGACCATCGAGATGGTCGAGCACTACCCGGTCCTTGGTACCGGCAGTGGGACGTTCAAGTATGTCTTCCCCATATACCGAACCGAAAAGGTGCAAAAATTCAACGATCACAGCCATAATGATTTTCTGGAAATTCTGGCTACACAGGGCGTGATCGGATTCAGTTTGTTTGGCACATCGCTCGCCGCAAGTTGGTTGGCCATGATCCGCCGCTACCTGCGACGCCGGGATCCATTTGCTCGCGGGGTGTTGTTTGCTGCCCTTGCGGGATCTTTTTCCCTCTCCATCCATGGTCTGGTGGATTTCAATCTCCAGATCCCGGCGAATGCCTGTTATTTTTGGATCCTGATCGCCATGGGGTTGCAGGCTTCTGTGGTTCCCCGCGCTGCGATCCACGAAAGTCAAAAGAAGAGGCGCAGGGAAAAAGCCCTCCTGTTTCCGAGCGAATTGTCCAGACGGGAAAATACTTAACATGTGCCACCCAAATCCTGTATTCTGGCCGAGTTGGGCTTGGGTTCCGGAGCGGCGGACGGCTATTGGGGAGGGACGCGGGTGAACGTTACGGTAAGGCGTGGTTCGGTTTTGTTGCTGGGGTTGGCCATGGTGCAACTCGTTGGGGCGGAGGAGGGGGTCCAGGCAGCGGACCAGGCCACTCCCGGAGGGAAACCAGCCACGCAGATCGAAACGGTTGGGACCGGGGCGGTCAAGAAAGTCCACCTGGGAAGGGTGGTCGAACTGGTCAAGGATGTCAAAGGTCAGGAGGGAAAGAACCAGCTACTCCCCCTGACTGTCAATGACCCGGTTTACCCACGGCAGCAGGTTATCACCGGTCCTGGCTCCCGGGCTGTGGTCCAGTTTCGCGATGGGTCGACCCTCGCCATCGGTCCGGACAGCAAGGTTGTCTTGAACAAGTTTGCCTTCAACCCGGCGGAAAGCCGGGCGGAAAAATCGGTGCAGGTGGTGTCGGGGGCCTTCCGATATCTGTCGGGGTTTGCCGTCAAGGATTCGAATGTGCGCATCGATACAGCCACATCCACCATGGGTATACGCGGCTCAGCCGTACAGGGGATGGTTGCGCAAGGTGTTCCTGATTTTGTCAACGTGGCGCGTGGCGAAGTCCATTTGAAAACCAATAAGGGTGGTGTCGCGGTCAAGGAGGGAGAGGCGAGTGCCGCCAGCAGTGGCGCCAAGCCGCCAACCGACCCAAAAGTCATCACCCCGGCCATCGCAGCCCAGGCTGTAACGCACATCCTCAAGGAGGTTGGCACCGAGCTGCCGAAGATCAGGCCGTTGACCAAACAACAGATTCTGGAAGATGCCCAGGTCAACAGGCTGAGTTTTGCCGAACAGGGGGGCGCGCCCGCCTCGGCGCAGCCCGGAAAGGTGGCAGAGTCGACCCAAAAACCGGATACGCCGAAAACTGGCGGTGCAAGCAAGCCCAAACCGGATAAAAAAAGCCAGGGGGAGATGGATGAGATCCTGGGTGCCCCCAAACCTGGGGATCTTTCATATCTCTTCCGGGATTTCCAGGAGAAGCTGGCCATTTGGCAACGATCCATAGCCAACGGAGTCTCCTTCATTCAGGAGGCGGAGGCCGCCACCCTGGATGAGATTGCCGCCGCCGTCAGTATTCTCGTGCAGGCGGAAAAAGTGGGACTGTTGGCTGCGGCACCAGGAACCATGACGGCAGAACAAAGGGCCTTCGTCGCGCAGGTCGCCGCCGCGAACCCGCAGGCAGCGGCTGTTCTGACCCAAAGCAATACCCAACAACAGGCCAACAATCAGGCCAGCTCGAACAGTGGCACGCAGCAGGTTGTGAGCGGGGCCGCCATGGTGTCCACCAGTTCCAAGGAGGTTGCGGGGATCGTGGCCGCTGCCGTCCAGGCCGTTGCCCAGGCTGCACCCGGCAGCAATATTGTTTCCGTCATCATGCAAAGCGCCCTCTCCGATCCCAAGACCAACAACGCTCAGGCAGCGACCATGGTGACGGCAGCGGCTGCCCAGGGGAATCCCAGTATCGCCGCCCAGGCTGCGGCGGCGGCTGTGCAAAGTTTGCCGCCGGCTGAAAAGGCCGCAGCCATGGGAACGGTTGCGGCTGCGGCAGCATCGGCGGCTCCCCAGCAAGCGGCGCAGGTGGCGTCGGCCATGGCGGTGAACAACCCGGCTGCCGCCGCCCAGATTGCTGCCTCGGTGGTGCAGGCTGTAGGCAACAATTCTGCTCCCCAGGTGGCCGCAGCAGTGTTGAATGCGTCATCGACAAGCGCCAGCGCGGTGGCCGTGGCCTCAGCTGTGGCTCAGGTGGTTGGCAAGGATAATCCCGGTATATCGGCCTCCCTGGCTGCGGCGGTTACCAGAGTGGTTGGTGCGGACTCTGCGGCCCAGGTGGCGGCCAGCGTTGTTCAAATGGCGGGATCGGGTGCTGCCAGAGATGTGGCTCAGGCCGTTTCAGGTGTCGCTTCCGGTTCTGCGGCCCTGGTGGCGTCAGCATTGAGCCAGATGGTTCCCCCCGCCGATCGTGAGTTGGTCAAGGCTTCCGCAGCGGCGGGCGCCCAAACTACCTTGACGGCTATCGAAACCGGCATCAATGGACTCTCTCAGCAACAGGTCAACAGTGTGGTGCAGCAGGCGATCACGGCGTCGGGTGACGCTCAGACAACGGCCCAGCAAGCACAACGTGAAGTCAAGGCCTCCCAGGAACTTTCCCAGCAAGTGCGGGATGTTGTAACCCAACCCGACAGGGGTCAGCAACAGCAACAGCAACAGCAACAGCAACAACAGCAACAGCAACAGCAACAGCAACAGCAACAGCAACAGCAACAGCAACAGCAACAGC
>JADGBZ010000039.1:13164-29272 GCA_015231175.1 Magnetococcales bacterium
CAACAACAGCAGGCGGTGCCCGCCGAAGAGAAGCTGGGTAACAAGGATCCAGGAGAGGTCCAAGGGGATCAAAAGGAAGAAAAGACGGAGCAGAATCCCGTTGTGCCCCAAGATACCAAACCTGAATTTAAACCTGATGACAAGGAAACGGCCAGTCCCAGTTGACGAACGTTCTGGACAGGTCTGACGGTTATGCAGCCTGCATGGTGGACAATATTGTTTTTGGTTGTTTTTTTCTCCGTGCAGGCCTTTGGCGGAGAGAAACCTGTCCCTCCTGCCGCGAAGCAGGGCGGCAACGCTCCCCTGGCGTGGATCCAGGTGATACGGGATGAGATTCCACCCCTGAAGCACCTGCGTGGGGAGCGTTTTCCCTTGATTTTGTGGGAATCAGGTGGCCATGGAGTTTTGCCGCCTGATGTTGTCCGTATGTTGCTTGAGCGGGGGTTGACCCGCACCATCCGGCTGGACAGCAAACAGATTCCTGCCGCTCTGGCTTTGCAGAAGGCCGGGTCGCCGGTCATTGTCCTGGATGCACGGGGAGGGATTTGGCCCTATAAGGGTGAGAATCGCGATGGCAAGAGCTTTTCTCCAGGTGATTTGACCGAATGGGCGCGGGCCGCCGATGGGTTTCGCACCACCTTGCGCGCCTTTCGTCAAGCCGGCGTGAAGGTGGATGCCTTCTGGCTGGACTTTGAAGGCCAGCCCAGCATGGCGGCCTATGACATGGTGCAGGGAACACCCGCTTTCCGCGAACTTTTGCCACGCAAGGCTTTGTCGAGCCGCAAAGATTTCCTTCATTTTCGGCGTCAGTTTTGGGTGAATTTGATGTCGACCTATGTGGCGGCTCCTATTCGGGAATTTTATCCCAAGGCCTCCATCACCAACTGGGTGATGACCCTCTCTTCCCCTGAGCGGCCTGTGCGCGACTGGTATGGTGAACCTCATCCACCCTTGGGACCGACCCTGTTCACGGCAACTTCACCTGTTGCCTATGCCATCGACACTGCCTGGATCAGTGAGTGGCGTCAGGAAGATCCAAGGGATCAGGAGCACGTAGACCGTTTCTTCATGCACGTCATGTTGCGCCAAGTGTCCGACAATGGTTGGAATTTGCAGCGGCAGGCCCCGTACATGCAAGTCATTCCCTGGGTGGCGCGCTGGGTTCCCGATCATCCCAAACAAAAAATTCCGATCATGAGCCGGGAAGCCTACCGGGAGGCTTTGCGACACTTGTGGCTGCGGGGTGTGGACGGCATGCAGGTGTTCAACCCCGTTCACGCCGGCCATTGGGACAGGGCCATCGCCGAAGTCAGTGACGCCGTAGCCGTTAATGACGAAATGCTGGCCTACAAAGATTTCCTCGATCAGGGCGAAGTTTTGCATTTCGCCTACCCGGGCCCACGAGAGACGGGCCTGATCTGGTCAGGCTTGCGGCTGGATGACCAGGCTGTGGTGCGCCTGTACGATCAAAGTGGCGTAGCCGGGAAACACACCCTCGAAATCTGGCCGGGCCAAGCCACAGTCCTGGAACTCCCCGAGGGGAGTGGAAGCACGTTCCTTGTGCAGCGGTCTGGTCCGGGGGGATAGTCGCCTCGCGGGTCTCAAGGCCTGCTCAGAACGCAAGACGAATGTTACCCAGAATATTTCTCTCCTCGATCTGGCCCTGGTTGCGCATCAAAAGAGAACGGGATGTCGCGACCTCTCCGGTCAAATAGTCCGAGAAATCAAACCGTGCCCCCATGGCGACATTGGCCCCGCGAGGGGACATACCGTACTGGGCGGAGTCGTCAGAGGAGACCTTTTTGTCGACCGTGAGCGACATGTAGGGTTCCCAGTCATGGAAGGCGTATCCTGCTGCCAAAGTGCTGGAGATGTGATTGAACACATTGTCAGCCACCTGATCACGAACATCCGACCTGTCAGGATTGACCGAATAGGCTATCCGGCCATTGATGCTCCAGGGGCCCTGACTTGGCAGGGCGGTCCAATTCAGGCCCAGGGAGTACCCGGAGGTTTGGTTCAGTGGTTCAACTTCCTGTTGGGGATCCGTTTGGAGAAGGGCCCCATCGTTGCCTGGCAGGAGAGATGGCGCCAATTTGTGTGAGGCATACGGGTTGACACTCCAGACGATTGACGATGAAGAGGCTTCCACGGACGGTTTGGTGAGGGCATGAGACGCGCTGCCCGGATCACCACCCTGAGCGGATGGAGATCCGGGGAGGAGACACGCCAACCCGGCGAACAGGGCACAAGCGGATGGCAATGACAATGACGCGAATTTATTGGTGTGTTTCATGGCTGATTCGTAAACCTCTTACATGTTTTGTGATGCCACCCCCAGCGTACCCGACTGTGCGCCGATGGAAGAGGCGGGGGTCACGCAGGACACCCTGCAAAACATTCTAACCCCCCAGCAAAAAAATGTATATCACTTCGTATCTATTCAGCACCACCAAAAAACGATTGAAGGCGCAAACTTGCCAATATCTTGACATTTTCGGCGCGTGCATCTTGAATCTGTTGAAAATAAAGCCTCTATTTAACGGCCTTGTTGTGACATGATTTTGACGACCGGGGGGAGGCTTTGCATCCCGAAGCATTTGCGATAGTCTCGGGCGATGGATTCCCTCGCAGATTCAGGATAGGTTCACCATGTTTTCCCTTCGGAGCGCGACCCGCGCTGATATCCCCATTGTCTGTGGGTTTTTGCACAACCCAATAGAATTGTTCCGTTTTTTTCCCAAGGCTCACTACCCCCTGACTCCCGAACAGTTGGAGCAAGGTTCCTTTCAGAGCCGATCGGATCAGACGCTTCTCCTGTGGCACGATGAAGCAGTTGGTTTTGCCGACCTGTATGACCTTCGGCAAGGGGAGGGCTGTTTTATTGGTCATGTCATCGTTGACGGTTCCTGCCGTGGCCGAGGGGGTGGTCGTTTTCTGGTCGAGGGGATGGTCCAGATTGCCCGTTCCCGCCATCAGGTTCGGATGGTTCGACTCTCTTGCTTCAGCGACAATACGCCTGCCCTTCTCATGTATCACCATCTTGGCTTTCGCCCCTATGCCATGGAGACCCGTCACACCCCTGACGGATCTGCCGTGCCCATGCTTCATTTGGAGCGGTGCCTTGTCGGCGCAGCCAATCGGGACTGAACGTTGTTCTTCCTGTTGTTTTTTTTGTCTGATGCTCCCCTGCCAGCTCCGAATCTGTGCCGTGGTGTCAACCTGGTCAAATGGCTTGAATATTGCGAAGTAGCTGACTGTCATTTACGGAAGTCCATTCACAGGGAGGTGAATGATGGCAGTCGATCAGGCGGCTTTCTTGCGCATCGCTTTGCGCGGTGGCCGGTTCATGACCTCGGAGTCTCACGTCGAGGCCAAGGCGAAGGAGTTGGGTATGCAACCTGACACGGTACGGCAGTGGCTCGCGCTTGTTCGGAGACCCAAAGAGGGGTTGCTTGATCGAGAGGGAAGGAACTCCGGCGACCGGATCGGATGAAAGAGTGACCTGGAGGAGGAGGGCGCCTCGCCCTCTGGGTGTCATCGGCAACGGCCAGCCGCACGAGTGGTGGGTGCCGGATCTTCGTCGTGTGAGAAGAAAATCGCATGGATAAATCCCTCCTGGTGCGCATCCTTGGTTTTCCAGTGCTTTTGCTTCATGGCGATTTGCTGGTGTTGGACCGCTGGCGCTGGTTGCGCCGGCACTTGCCAAGACGTACCGGCAAGGACCTTCTACTGGATGTCGGGTGTGGCAATGGGGCCTTCAGCATTGGCGCGGCCCGTCTTGGTTATCTTGCTTTGGGATTAAGCTGGGATCAGCGGAACCAACAGGTGGCCTCGGATCGGGCGCATATGTGCCACGCCCCAGGGGCCAGTTTTGAAATTCAGGACATTCGTTTTCTCGCCGAACGCAGGGATCTTCGGCAGAAATTTCATGTGGCCATCTGTCTGGAGGCCATCGAACATGTCCTGGATGATCGCCGCCTCATGCAGGCCATGGCAGAGTGCCTTCAACCGGGCGGTCGCCTGTTGCTGACTGCACCTTTCCTCAACTACCGGGCCATCTCTCCCAGCGATAATGGCCCTTTCAGCGATGTCGAGGATGGCTGGCATGTCAGGCGGGGATATTCATCTGCGATGCTCATCGAACTTTGCCAACATGCGGGATTGATAACCGAGGAGATCTCCTACTGTGGCGGTTTTCTGAGCCAGAAGATGACTTGGGCATTTCGCTTGTTGTCGCGCAACCATCCCCTGTTGGTCTGGGGGTTGACACTGCCTTTGCGTCTCCTTCCGCCTCTTCTGGATCCCCTGCTGGGTCGCTTGACGGGATGGCCTCCCTTTTCGATCGGACTTGTGGCTTATAAACCACGTTTTTCCACCGATAAGCAACCTCATAAAATTAAAACAAGCCGGGTCGGAATCTGAGAGAGCAGGAGGCGAGGTGCGGATCCTTTTCGGGCATCCCAGCGGTAACCCCAATGCACACCATGCCGCGTTGGCCCACTATGAGCGGAATCGCCTGCTGGCGTTCTGTATTGCCTGGCTGCCCACCTCCCGGGAGATCGATTTTCTCACCCGGCTTCCCGGTCTTCAGGAGTTGGCCAGGCGCGTGCGACGGCGTCGCTTCCCGCCACTGGACCATGCCCGGATCATTCAGGATCGATGGGGGGAGTGGCAGCGCATGGGCCGTCGTCTCCTGGCGGATCGCCTCGGCCTTTCCCACGTGGACGAGACCCTGGCCTATCAAGCCAACGATTGGTTGATGTCAACCCTGGCTCGCCATTGTTCACAGGCCGATGCCGTTCACAGCTTCGAGGATTGCGCCCTGGGGGGATTCCTGGCCGCCCGTGCCCAGGGGAAGCCATGCCTGTACGAGATGCCCATCGGCTACTACCCGGCGTGGGAAGAGATCTTCAAAAAAATTGTTGCGAAGTACGCCGATTCGGTCCCCATGGGAGGCGTGGTGCAAAATCGCTTCGTCCGGCCTGAACAAAAAAGAGAGGAAATGGCATTGGCCGACGTTGTGTTCACCGCAACCAGTTTTGCCAAACAAACCATTCTGCGCCATGCCGACAAGAAGGTGTTCGTGGTGCCCTACGGCGTGGATACCCTGCAATGGCACCCCAAAGAGACGGGGAGAGATTCACCTCGGTCTTTGCGGTTCATCTATGCGGGCCATCTTTCGCTACGCAAAGGAACGCCATTGCTGTTGCAGGCCTGGGAGAAGGCCTCCCTTCCAGACGCTGAACTCGTGTTGGTCGGCAGCTGGGCCCTGGCAGATGCCTGGAAAAAAAAGTTGCCAAAAGGGGTTGTATACTTCGGTCATTTGGCGTCCGACGGGCTGCGCTCGGCGTTCCAGGATGCTGACGTATTCGTCTTTCCATCCTTTTTCGAGGGGTTTGGATTGGTGGTCACCGAGGCGATGGCCTGTGGTTTGCCGGCCTTGTGCAGTGATGCCACCTGTGGCCCGGACATTCTTGATGAGGATTGCGGACGGGTTTTCCAAAGCGGGAATCTGGATGAACTGGTTGGCCACCTCGCCTGGTTTGCCCGGAATCGGGAAAAAATTCCCCACATGGGCCGCATGGCCCGCCGCCGGGCGGAGAGCCTCTCCTGGGAGAGGTATCGACGGACCCTGCAGAGCGCCGTGGATCTCCTCTGCTGAGGTGTTGGCCTGGCACGAAAAAGCGGGTACCATCCAGGCAACTATTCACCACCCGGCAACGAATCGGGGTCCAGGGGGCTGTCTCCCTGGCAGGGCCTTGGCAGCGTCCTGGTGGGGTTCGGGGCGAAGCCCTGACAAAGGCTTTCATATCCAGGCTTTTCGGTACTGAATAGTTACCCATCCAGAAGGTCGCCTTTAGCCCGACACTCAACATGGAAGGTTTGTCATGCGTTGCCGGTTCCTGATCTTTATCGTCTCCTATAATGCAGAACGGACCATTGCCAATGTTCTCGCACGCATTCCCAGGGAATTGGCCCAACATGATACCGAGGTTTTGATCATCGATGATGCGTCCCAGGATGAAACTTTTGAAAAAGCCCTGGCGTATCAGGAGAGTGGCAGCTTTCCGTTTCCGCTGACAGTCCTGTTCAACCCGGTCAACCAGGGCTATGGTGGCAACCAGAAGATTGGGTTCCACTATGCGATTCAACACGGGTTTGATGTCGTGGCGCTTCTGCATGGCGATGGCCAATATGCCCCGGAAAAATTGCCGGAACTTCTGCAATCCCTCCTCGACCAGGATGCCATGGCCTTGTTTGGATCCCGCATGATGGGCCGTTTTGCCGCCATCCAGGGGGGGATGCCTTTCTATAAATATGTCGGCAACAAAATATTGACGGCATATCAAAATATACTTCTAAAATCAAACCTTTCCGAATTTCACTCCGGTTATCGACTCTATCGGACCTCCGCTTTACAGCGGGTGCCTTTCCAATTGAACACCAGCGATTTCCATTTTGATACGGAAATCATCATCCAGTTTGTCAACGCAGGATTGCGTATTCGCGAACACCCCATTCCCACCTTCTATGGTGATGAAGTGTGCCACGTCAATGGTTTGAAATACGCCTGGGATGTGGTCAAAGTCACCACGGTTGTGCGCATGCAGCCCCTCGGCATTTTCTACCATCGAAAATTTGACCTGCATGGGAACGACCCGTCCGCTCAGTCAGCTGTATCCAAATTGACCTTCGACTCTTCGCAAAGGGTGATCGTCGATGCCATTCCGGGTGGCGCCACAGTTCTCGATGTCGGTTGTCCCGATGACGATATGGATTGCGCACTGCGGGAAAAAAAGTGCCGGGTAACAGGTGTGGATGAACGGGAGCGAACCGACAAAGCGGGGCTGGACGCCTGCATCATCCATGACTGGCGCTGCAACACCTTGCCTGACAATCCTGGCAACCATTCACACGTTATCTTGTTGGATGTCGTGGAGCATCTTTCCGATCCAGAGGCTTTTGTGCTTGATCTCCACCGGGCTTGTGGGGCCAACCCTGACACCCGTGTTCTGGCAACAACTGGAAATGTCGCCTTTATTTTTGTCCGTTTCAGATTGCTGTTCGGGGCCTTCCGTTATTGCAGACGCGGTATTCTTGATTTCACGCACCTTCGTTTGTTTACCTTTGCCTCCTTCAGACAGCTCTTTGAAGAGCGTGGGTTCAAGGTGCTTCGTACTCAGGGGATTCCCGCGCCCTATCCATTGGCGGTGGGCCACAATACCTTGTCAAGATTTTTGTTGGTCATGAACAAGTGGTTGATCCGCGTCTCCAAAGGGCTGTTCAGCTACCAGATTCTCCTCGAACTGCAACCGAAGCCGGGTTTGCAGCATCTTCTGCAAAAGGCCGTTCAGGCCAGTTCCCAGCGGCAGGAGAAGGTGCGACACCACCCCGTATCGGATTCCTCCAGGATTTGAGCCGATATGCGCGTCAATATCGGTTGTGGACAAACGCCAACTCCAGGTTGGGACAACTTTGATAACTCGCTCAGTGTTCGATTGGCGCGTCTCCCCTCTGGATGGATCTCCGCCCTGGTCAAGTTGTCCATCATCGACCAGGGCCAGGCAGATTTTATGGCATTTTGCCGCTCCTGCAACATAGGGTACGCCGATGCCCGCGCACTTCCCTTTCGGGATGGACAGGTTGATGTCCTGTATAGTTCCCATATGCTGGAGCATTTGGACAGAGATGCCGCCGTTCAATTTTTGCACGAGGCCGGACGTGTTCTCCGTCCCGGTGGCATCATGCGTCTGGCCGTTCCGGATTTGGAGGCCATGATTCTGAATTATATGAAAGATCGTGACGGGGATGCCTTCCTGACCCAGACCCTCCTGACGCGCACCGATGTGCGGAGCTGGAAAAGCCGTTTGTTGTTTCTGCTGGCGGGTGACCGCGGACACAAGCATTTATACGATGCTCGCTCCCTCTGTACGTTTTTGTCCGAACACGGCTTCCGGCATCCGCGCCCGATGTTACCTGGAGAGACGACCATTCCTGACCCGGGGGACTTGGACTTGCGGGAACGCGAAGCAGAGAGTCTCTACGTGGAGGCCACTACCCCTGCGGTTCGTGAGGTGTAAGGGCGAAGTTGTTGCGGGAAAACGGCCTGATCCAGCGTAATTGACGCAAGAGCCCCCGATCATTTCTGGGACAGGTTGCGCAGCCGGTCAGGCGGGAACGATCCAGGGCCACTCTTCTCCGAAAATCCTCATAGGCCGGACCGTGCCAAATCCCGGTAAATGAGTCCTGGTCGAGATGCCCCATCACATGTTGGGTATTGACCAGATAGCAGCAAGGGTAGACCCGCCCTTTGGCATCTACGTAGGTGTTGTACCAGGGAACGACACAGGACAGACCCGTGTCGGGCTTTGGCAGGACATCATGCGGAACTTGCCAGAGTGCAGCCGAATCGCGCCATTGACGGTAAAAATGGCCCTCCTCCGGCGAGGCGGCTTCCCTGATATCCTGCTCGATTCGGTGTTGGAAATGGGTCAGCTCCCGGGGTGAGGGGATTTGCGGATGGAGCGATGTTGGGTCGGGAGCGTAGTCGAAAACGGGTACCAAAGAGTACCGGTCAAGGAGCTCCATCTCCCGCAACAGATGGAACATGGGTCGGTGGTCGTACAAATTGGTTTTTTGCAGGACGGTCAGCACCCGAATGATGGCGCCCTGTCGGGTCTCTCCACGACGGAAACGCTCTGCCAAGGCCTTGTAATTGCCAATGATGCGGGCGAAATTTCCACGCAGGCGGATGGTTTCGTAGCTCTCTGGAGTGGCTCCGTCCAGCGAAAATGTCAAGATCGCCGGCAGGTGCCGGGCCAGTTGTTCCAGACGCTCATGGCGCAGCACCGTACCATTGGTCGGCATGGCCGTCATGATGCCTTGTCGATGCAAGTACTCAAGTTTATCAAATACTTCTCTGTCCAGCAAGGGTTCGCCAAGACCATTCAGGGTGACATAGAATGGTTGGATCTCCTGGATCAACCCGGTGAAACGTTCCATGGGCAGGCAACCGGAATTCATCCCTTCCAGGTACTCCCGGGCGCACATGCGGCATTTTAAATTGCAAAGGTCGGTGATCTCCACTTGCAGCCGGACCGGCAGGCCAGGTCGGGTTGCGGTTGTCAGCATCTCTCCAGCCAAACGCCACAGCCTGTAGCTGCGTTTGGTCAGGGTCCATGGGGAGCCACCTGAAAGGCACCGCAGGGCATAAATCAGTGGGGATGCATGCATCCATCCCCACGACACCTGCGCCGGATTTGCCTTCATACGTCAACCCTGACCCAGGATAATGATTCCGATGATGCCGTGCGGAGCGGCGGCAACACGGGAAAAATCCGCAAGGAGAGTTGCCGGGAGGTGGTCATCGCATGGTCGAACGACGCCACCAGGTGCAGAGAATGTCGGCAAACCCGATTTTGGCTAACAGGGATTTGATCCGGTCTTTCCACAAAACCCCCTGGGGGTGGCTGAAATGATATTTTTCCTCATGACCGAGCAGCTCGAAACCATGGGGTTCCATCAGGCGTTGCAAGGTGCCCAAGTGAAAATAATTGACATGGTGCGCCTGAAGGTAATGCCAACGTTCCCCCTTGAGCCTGGCTTGAAGTCCGGCAAGATTGGGCAGCTCAATCGCCGCAATGCCGCCAGAGGAGACAACACGCGACAACTCCTTGGCCAGACGGTGGGGGCGCGGGATGTGCTCCAGGACATGGAACAGAGTTACGGCATCGTATGTTGCATCTGGGGTGTGCGCAAGATAATCCAGAATCTCGGCTTGGTGCCAGCTCACTGTGGGATGGTTGGCTTGCAGATAGGATACCGCCTTTGGGCTCTCCTCGACGGCATCGACACGATAGCCAGCCTGTGCCAGGGCCAGAGCCGTTTCGCCGATGCCAGCACCCAACTCCAAAACGTATCCAGATGGCAGAAAGCGACGGACCCCGGCAACACGATGCTGCAGAAAAGAACGTTGCCAATCTACGTGGGGCGCCGTCAGGTCGGCGTAGTACTCTCCGCCAGCGTAGGGGGATTGCCACTGCTCCAGGTCAATGGCCACAAAGCCGCAGGCAGGACAGGATTGCAGCGGCAAACCGGCCCGTTTGACCGTTGGGAAGAGATCGGCATCGCATAGAGGACAATGCTGCACTGGTATGACTCCACGTCCCAAACCGAATTCAGGAAAGCCCCCGTGGTACGATGATCCTCCTTGGAGTTGCAGCCGAGGGACACTTCAATGGAACAGAGCGGGGGTTTGCAACGAGGATGGTCGGAGAGTTTCCGGGAGGGAAAAAATGGTGCCCAGGGGCGGAATCGAACCACCGACACGAGGATTTTCAGTCCTCTGCTCTACCAACTGAGCTACCTAGGCACATACCCGGGAGAGGCAGGAAAACGGGAACCCACTAAACGGTGCCCCGTTTCGGTGGGTGGTTTATACTGCGGATCCCGACAATCTGTCAACACTTCAAGGATGACCATGACCTGGGAATTACGTTTTTTCCTGACCTCGGGCCGGCAATCGCCCCTCGGCGAACGGGTGTGTGATTTTCTCCTGACCGGGGCTGCCACGGCGGTCACGCTCAAGGATGCATCATCCAAGGGGGTGTTCTCTTCGGAGGAAAAGTTTGTCGAGTGCCAGATCATCGCGCACTATCCCCCCGATCACGATCCATTGTCCACGGAATGGGAGCTGCGACTTTTCCTTGTTTCTCTGGGCGTGACAACGGAAATCCCCCTGCAATGGCTGCGTCTGGAAGATCAGGATTGGCAGGAGGGGTGGAAGGCCGGACTTGCGGCCCAGAAGGTTGGCGACCGGTTTCTGATCGTTCCCACCTGGATCACACCGGAACCGGATCCATCCCGAATGATCATCCGCCTTGATCCCCAAATGGCTTTTGGGAGTGGCTCGCATGCCACAACTCAAGGATGCCTTGTCGCCATGGAGGAGCGGGCTGCCCTCCAACCCTTGGGGGATTTCCTGGACCTGGGGACCGGTTCTGGTATCCTGTCGGTCGCGGCGGCCCAGTTGCGGGCAAACTCGGTGACCGCTACGGATCTTGACCCCATTGCCGTCTCCACCAGCCAGGAAAATTATCGCCGCAACTTTCAGGAAGGGTTCCCCGTATTTCGTTGTCTGGAAACAAGCCTGATTCCCAGGCATGTGGGGAGTGCCGGGGGAAAGTTCCATACGGTGACTGCCAACATTCTGGCATCCGTCCTGTTGGATATGCTCTCGGTCAGGGCAGGATCCCGGCAAGGCGATGCGCCTGGCATGGCCGATATTTTAAACCCGGGAGGTCACTTGATTCTCTCGGGGATCCTGGTCTCCCAGGAGGAAAAAATCGTGGCTGCATGCAGAGAGTCCGGACTCGAACACATTCGGACCCGATCATGGGAGGAGTGGAGTGTCGTGACGGCCTGCAAACCAAACTCTTGATCTTCGGGGGGGCCATGCTCCATATTCCGAAGGCGGAGAATCCATCATGAACCTTCCGGCAAGAAACGAGCGGGGAAGCACATGAGTCTTTTCGATGTGGTGGTGTGGCGTCAGGGAAAAGTACGGATGCTTGATCAGCGTCTTCTTCCGGACCGGGAGATCTATCTGGAGTATACCAGCGCCGCCGAGGTGGCAGAGGCCATCCGTTCCATGGTGATTCGCGGCGCCCCGGCCATCGGCTGCGCGGCTGCCTTTGGCGTGGCTGTCGAGGCCCATCGCCTGGCCCAACAGGGTGTCACGGGCCAGTGGGAGCAGGCGCTGGAACCTGGCTGTGCGGCCCTGCTGGCCAGTCGGCCAACAGCCATCAATCTCGGGTGGGCCGTTGCCCGTATGCGCCAAGTGATTGCCTTGCATCCCACACCTGCCACACTGCCTGCCCGGCTCCTTGCCGAAGCCGAAACCATCCACCGGGAAGATGTTGCCTCCTGCCGGGCCATTGGACAACATGGGGCCTCACTCATCCACCCCCCGGATAACCGTCCCCTGACCATCATGACGCATTGCAATGCGGGCGCCCTGGCCACTGCGGGGTACGGCACGGCGCTGGGCGTCATCCGCGCCGCCCACGACGCGGACAAATCCATCCGGGTCATAGCCTGCGAGACCCGCCCCTATCTCCAGGGAGCACGCCTGACTGCCTGGGAGTTGGTCAAGGAGGGGATCCACACGACCCTGATTACCGACAGCATGGCTGGTCACCTGATGAGTCAGGGGGAGATCGACATGATCGTCGTCGGCGCCGACCGCATTGCTGCAAACGGTGACGCAGCCAATAAAATTGGCACCTACACCCATGCCGTTTTGGCCAATCGCAACGGTATCCCCTTCCTGGTGGCTGCCCCTCTCTCCACCATTGACCTGAATACCTTGCGCGGCTCCGAGATACCCATCGAGGAGCGACCGCCCGAGGAGGTGACCCATTTCCAGGGCCGCCGCGTTGCCGCCGAAGGCGTGCATGTGCGCAACCCCGCCTTCGACGTGACACCTGCCGAATTGATCTCGGCCATCATCACGGAGAAAGGGGTCGTCCGCAACCCAAACAAGGAAAAGATCAAGGCCCTGTTCGATTCCTGAATCAAGTCTTTCTGAAGAAAAAGATTAAAGCCTTGTCCAGATCCTGGCCGGGCTTTTTCGACCAGGGTTCTCTCCAAAGCACTGTACCAATCTTCAGTAAACCCACCCAGGATGCAATAAAAGCCATGCCAGCCCAAGGATTGACCAGTGTTGAAAAACAGCAACGGGAGTTTGTTCGTATCGACGACATGCTTCCCTTTGCCTGGACCATTATCCCCGAGGAAGAGATCAGCAAAATTCTTCTTCACTACGAGAAACATCGGGAGTTTCCCGCCAAGACAGGGGATGTCAACGCCCTGCTCAGTTCCATGGATATCGGTGACAAACTGAAACTGTTGGAGCGCGACGAACCCAATCTTGCCCGAATACTCTCGCGTCTGGATATGAAACTCAATTTTCTCATCCGTCTGTTTCACCCGGGAGAGCAACAGCAACCTTTGGTGCCCACGCCCATCAATCTGAGTGGGGGCGGGTTGGCCTTCTGGGAACGGGACGTACCGCTGGCTATCGGAGAGGTTTTGCACGTTCGACTGGCCCTTTCTCCCGATGCATTGGCCGTCATCGAATGCTATGCCCGGATTGTTCATGTCCGTCACAAGGACCAAAATGACCTGGACAAGGTGGCCTGCAACTTTGAACCCATCCTGAGCCAGGACCGGGAGTCCATCATCCAACACATTTTCAAACGCCAAGCCGAGCGCCTGCGCGCCAAGAAACAGGTTTGATCGCACCATGGGCGAATCTACCAAAGTTGGCGGTACCAATCCCTTTTCGCTCGCCCAGGGCAAGGCCTTCACCCGCCTGAAACCCGACGTGCCTTTCTGGTGGCGTAAAGTCACGCGCCGCATGGTCACCATGCGTGTCCAGCAATTCCGGACCGATGGCAAGCTCCCCTTTACCCGCACCGACCTGGAGTCGTTTTTCGCCAAGAATCTGCCGACATTCCCTCCCGGGACTCCCTTCAAACAATCGTCCCAGGGCAAGAGGATTCATTCTTTTACGAGTCTCGAAGACAAATTGGACGTACTTCTGTCCTTGGTTCGTCCGGAAAGCAATCAAGGGCGGACGCGCCAAAGCCCTCTTCCCGTTCAATTCGGTGGACGGCGGTTTGCCTTCTGGGAAAAAGATCCCCCCCTGCGCCATGGCGACCATATTGAAATTCATCTGGGTCTTTTCCCTGATGATTATGTGTTGGTCCACGGTTATGCCCAGGTTATCCAGACGACGCGGGATGGTCAGAGCGGCTTGACCCGGGTCTTTTGCCAAATGGTGGATGCCAGCCATGGTGCGGCGCTCCCTGCACAAAACCAGCCCCACGGCAACCCCGGAAAACCACAACAATCGGTTTCCCAGCCTCTCCCCGCCAAGGTTGAACCCGTTCGGGCTCCCGCCGCTGCGGGAAACAACGGGCCATCCCCTTCTCCGCAGGGGGAACCTTCCGGCACACCTCCCCCTCTGGAACCGACGTTTCGGGTTGATGGCGGAGCCGACGAAGATAACGACGCCAATCGCCGACAGGCTTTTCGGGTGAACGACGATGTCGCCTTCTCCTGGAAGATCGTCGGCCAGGATGATGTCATGGAGGCGCAAGGGTATTTCAAACAACATGATCGCCTGCCCGTGCGCAGTGTGGAGACCCGTCTCCGCAACCTCCTGGATCAGTATGCCGACAACCTGAAACGTTTGGATAAGCGCTTCGCCCGCACCGAGACTCAGCTCTCCTGGTTCCGCACGGAATTGCTGGTTTTGTTCCAGCGGGCTTTGCGGAAGCTGGACGAAGATGCCATCACGGGGAGCGTTGTACAGCTGCATGAAATCTCAGTCGAGTTGTCTTCAGATCCGGCAGCAATCACGCCACAATTAGGCCAAGTATTGACTTTGATACGGCAACGTGTCGAACAACAACAAAAAAATTCCATTATGGATCCTGTTCTCGCGATCAACAGAATTAATGAGGGAAACGAGATTATCAAAAAAATTGACAATGAAATCGCTAATCTTATTCAGGAGACTGCCACCCTGACCCCGTCACTGACGCAAAAATTGCGTTTGTTCCACGAAGAAATGAGCAAGGTCCAGATTTCCCAGATCAATGCAAAAAAAAAGTGGCTTGCCAGTTCCGACCACATGATCAAGAGTCAGGTCAACCTGAGCGCCACCGGGGTGGCTTTTCGTACCAGCCAGGATATCATCAAGAAGGGTGATTATATCCAACTCAACATGGAACTCAGTGCCAATGGCACGGATTTCCGCGCCCATTCAGCCTACGGTCAGGTTGTCCTGGTCAAGCAGCTTTCAGCTGGCAAGCCCTACCGCATCGCCACACAATTCATCCTCATTCCCAGAAAAATGGAAGACGATCTGGGCGCCCATATTGCCCGCAAGCAAAGAGAGGTGGTCAGAACAGGCATGGGGGGGTGATCCGAAGACCCTGCCTTGATATGCCTTTCCCGGGCTTGGCAAAGCTGCGGTTGTGTGTTGCATCGTGAGAGGCGCCTTGTACAGCTCCGACCTAGAGGCGCCATTTCAGGCGATGGCTGACAATCTCTCCAGAACCCCGTCCCAGAAGGTGATCCGGGCATGGATTGCATGAGCGGCTGCGGATTCTGCCTCACGGATGCGCAGGGAATCTCCCGTACACAGGGCGTTCAGCAACTGAAGGGAGAGGGGGCCGTGGTGGTCGGAATCCAGGTGGATGTGGCGTTCCAGATAGTAGTGAAAAGTGGGGGCCCGTTCGGGAGTGATGGCCATCTGCTTGAGCAATCCCCTGAACATGGGGGGTATGATGTGTTCGCGCCCCAGGGCAAAAGCCGCAGCAACGACATGAGGCTGGTCACTCCGAATGAAATCGAAGGTGACGGACATGAATTGGCGCGAAGCTTCCGGAACGTGTGAACCATGCTGCCGCAAAGCTTCGAGAAAGCCCACTTCCCCGGCGGTGTGGGCAAATGCGAGAGCTCCGGATGGATCCGCACCAACCTCCCGCATGGCTTGGGCATAAAGCTCGAAATGGCTGGCATAGACTGCGTCACCTCCCACCTCCGTCATTCCCAGATCCGACTCCTCTTCCAGGACGATTTCGTTGATGAATCGGCGTAATTGCGGGTCGCTGACCGGTGACCAGGGTTGGCGGGCGGGGGCAACACAAGCCTGAAGGTATTTCAACAAGGACATGAAGTCCCAAACTGAAAAAATGTGATGCTCCATGAAACAGCGCAGACGGTCCAGGTTATCGACGGCCTGGTAAACCGGATGTGTATGTAACTTTTCCCGCAGGGGGTGCAAACCATCCAAGGAAACCACTATGCCCATAGAAAAACTCCCGCTCTTTTGCCCCTTTGCAACACCCCTCACCGAACACGACCCGGTACAATTCTCAAGGAGTGTACCACAACAGGTGACCTGGGGAAACACCATGAGCAGAAGGAAAACGATGTCAAGAAAAGTTTGGAAATGAAAGCCTTCGTCAGGGCTTCGCCCCGAACCGTGCGCCCGTGAGGGCGCTTTATCAGCTCGGTGAAAGTCCGAGTC
>JADGBZ010000040.1 GCA_015231175.1 Magnetococcales bacterium
TCGCCATTATCTTTTCCTCCAATACGGGATCAATCCCATGGGTCTTCCGCTTCCGGTTGTTTCGCCAGAAGCATTGCCGGGTAGCCAAGCACGGACAGGATAACCGCTGAAAGCATCTAAGCGGGAAGCCCCCCTCGAGATGAATTCTCCCTATGAGACTCGTGGCAGACTACCACGTTGATAGGCCGGAGGTGTAAGCGCAGTAATGTGTTGAGCTGACCGGTACTAATCAGTCCATTGGCTTTATATCCAAGACCAAAGAACACGCCATGCCCATTCCACCCAGTTGTCCAGGAACCTGAAAAGTTTCTTCCTGGTGGCCATTGCGAGGGGGTCACACCCGATACCATTCCGAACTCGGAAGTTAAGTCCCTCAGCGCCGATGATACTGCATCTTAAGGTGTGGGAAAGTAGGACACTGCCAGGAAGTTTATCCGGCGCTGGGACCGTCGGCAAGTCGGTCCCAGCGGCCCGTTTGACGCGGGATGGAGCAGTCCGGTAGCTCGTCGGGCTCATAACCCGAAGGTCGGAGGTTCAAATCCTCCTCCCGCAACCAATGACAAGAAAAAGACCCTGCAATATCGTGTTGCGGGGTTTTTTGTTGTCCAAAGCCTGCCTGTCCGTCCTTATGAAATTTGCCGCAATCGATATCGGTTCCAACGCTGTCCGCCTGCTGATATCCAACGTCTATGATGTTGGCAGTGAGGTGCCGACTGTGCGTAAGGCCGATCTCTACCGGGTGCCGGTACGCCTGGGTGATGATGCCTTCCACCTGGGGCTGATTTCCCTTGAGCTTGCCGACAGCCTGGTCCAGGCCATGATAGGATTCCAGCACATCATGCGCTCTGTTGGCACTCAGGATTATATGGCCTGTGCCACCTCCGCCCTGCGTTCGGCGAGCAATGGAGTGTCCTTGACGGATCGGATTGCACAAGAGACCGGGATACGTATCGAGATCATCGATGGCGCCCGTGAGGCGGAATTGATTGCCCTGAATCGGTTGGATGGGAGTTTCAGCGACGGATATTATTTGTACATCGACGTCGGCGGAGGCAGCACCGAGTTGACCTTGTTGGAAAACAATCGTCCTCTCGTTGCGCGTTCGTTCAACGTTGGCACGGTCCGGCTCAAAGGAGGGTTGGTCAAGGAGGGTGTCTGGCGGGAGATGCAATCCTGGACCCGGGACGTTTGTGGCCATAGGCCGGATCTGCGCGCCATTGGATCGGGCGGGAACATCAACAAACTCTTCAAAATGACCCGGCAGCGCCAGGATTTGCCGTTATCACGCAACAAACTGGGGCAACTCCACAAGCACTTGTCGAGTCTGACGCAGGAAGAACGGATGATCCAGTTGGGACTGAAGCCAGACCGGGCCGACGTGATTGTCCTGGCCAGTGAGATTTTTTTGAAGGTGACCAAATGGGCCAGGATACAAAAAATATTCGTCCCCCAGATTGGTTTGGCGGACGGCATGATTCATGAGTTGTACCGCCGTTGGGTGACGAACAAATAAACATCCATTCCGTGGTGTCGTTCAGGCCTGAATCATGGATCGTAGTTGACAAGAAGCAGCTCCCCCTGGGCCAAGGTTTTGCTGTTTCGGCTGATGGCGACAGTGACTCTTTTGCACGTCCCAGCCACGGCAGAGGGGCAGGCCGCGCTCTCATCGTCAACTACCGTGATGGTTCGAACAAAACTGTCCGTCAGGTTGGTGCTGCTGCTGTTCGGAATGGCCGCGAAGCCGTTGTGTTGACGTATCGAGGAGATGGACTCCAATCCTGCCTGCATGAGCTCCGATGCTTGTTGGATGCGGACTGTCTGGCTTGGATTTTCCAGCGCCTGGCCAATGGCCCCGGCAAAACCGGACATGATGATGCCAATGGTCAGAATCAAAATGATCAGCTCGACGTAAGAAACACCAGCCTCATGGAGCCTTGGCTGGAAAAGGTCATGGAGACGGTTGATTTGATTTTTGGATTTATCGATGGCGTTCATGGTACGACTACCGATCCGGATTCTGCCCGTACGTTGATGGAGATGGTTTGGTTGCCAGTGGTCAGGGTCTTGACACCGGCGTTGGTGGGTTGGCCCAGACCATTGAAAACAATCGGGTATGTTCCACCAATGGTGACGCCGCTCAGGGTTGCCTGGGATAGCAGGCCGGCAGTGTCTGCACTGGTCGTGATGGTGTAGGAACTCCCGTTGACATTGACTTGATAGGATGCGCCACGGTTCATGGCCAGGGTCTGGGCATAGCGTATATCCTGGGCAAACTGTTCGGCCTTGGCCCGCAGGGAGATGTTGCCTTGAGAAAAGGTGACATAACCGGAGGAGGTCAGGATACCGATTGTCAGGACCATGATGAGCAGTTCGACCAGAGAGAGTCCGGATTCGTCACGCATGGCAGTCACCTTGTCCCGGTTTCAAAACTCCCCGCCAATCATCCACAACTGGCCGTGGTGGTGCGCACTGTGACGGTGTACGTCGTTGCCCCCTGGCTATGTCTGACAGTGCAGTAGAGATAACCGGTTGGAGGAGCACCTCCACCAGTGCCCCAGGTAAAATCGTTTAACGTGACGTTTTGGAGTAAATCTCTCGCAGCAGTACAATTGGTGACCGTGGCAAAGTTGACGGGTAGATCCCCCATTTCACAACGGACCCGGTAGTTGGCTGCGGCGGCCACCATGGCTCCGGCCACGCTGTTGGCCACCGAGTCGCCAGCCGCAGGTGAAACGTTTCCTGTGTTGGTGATGGCCACTCCGGCCAGAACACCCAACACCGTAATGACCACGATCGCTTCAACCAGGGAAAAGCCTCTGCACTTCTTGGTGTTCATGGCAGTCGCCTTATGGTTCATGGTTTGTCAAGAAAAACAGGGTGATCATGGTGTAGCTTGTATGGCGCCGCACAGTGTGTCTGGATTCTGGTTGTTGGCGGTCGCGACGTTGCGGCAACCGGTTTGGGTTTGCAGGGCTCTGTTTTCATATGCTGCGGAGTTGTCCCTGGCCAGATCAAACAGATTACCAAAATTTTGTACGGCGATGGAGGCCAGGATCCCGATAACAAGAAGGACGATCAGGAGTTCGACCAGGGTAAATCCCCGTTTTTTCAGGCCATGCAGTTTCCTGTTTTCATGATCGTTGTCTGTTTTCACGGTTCACCCCTATGTATTCCTGAGATCATGGGCCGGGAGAGCGTGAATGGGTTTTCCCAGGTCAAGGATAGCCTGTCACGATAGTCTCAACATCCATGCCATATTGCAGCATGTATCCCATAGTGTTGTTTTTCCTTTTTTATTTGGGTATGAATGCGAAACTCAGGCGTTTGTTTCCAGGATGGGGGTGGACAGTGTCAACAGTGGATGACATTGGAGTGTAGTTAATCGTGTACAGTCAATGATCGTGGTGTATTGTTTTTTTCTTGCCATCCATGCGGGTGCAGGGTGATTTCAGGGCAAAACGTGAGAGGGAGGGGATGACGTGTCCGACTTGTTGCAGGCATGCAGAGAAGACGTTGTGGCTCGACAATTAAGGGCAGCGCAACTCTTGGACAGGTATGGCGTGTATGGACACTTTTACCAACTATCCTGGAACGGCGCCGAGTTGCCATGCCGCTCGTTGTTGGAGCTGGTGGCGCATGACTGCGTGCCAAGCCATCCCAACGCGCTGCTCCAGCGCCAAGCCGACGTTGTGGCAGTCATGATGAACCCGGGTTCATCCAGACCGTTGGGCACCCGCCATGCTCCGCCACAGGTTGTCGGAAAACCCCCATCCCTTCAGGGTTATCACCTGGTACCGACCCGTCCCGACAACACCCAATACCAGATCATGCGCATCATGGCGGCCCGTGGCTGGAAGCACGCCCGGATTCTGAACCTGTCGGATCTGCGGGAACCAAAAAGTCCACTTTTTCTCCAGAAGGTTGCAGAGATCAATCAGGGCGATGCCGCCGGTGCGTTGCACTCGATATTCCACCCTGGCCGGAAAGAGGAACTCGCCTCGTTGCTGGGCGGGGTTGGTCAGACTCCGGTCATTGCGGGGTGGGGTCGACATCCATCCCTGTTGCCTTTGGCGATCCGCTGTCTTGATCGCCTGCGGGGGCACGCGCTGCTCGGGGTGCCTGTGGCTGGGGAGACGCGGCTCTTTGCCCATCCCAGCCCCATGTTGCAGCGTGCGAAGGATGCTTGGTTGGACGCCGTCCTGATGCAATCGACTCAGCTCGGAGCCGGATAACGAATGCCCGTACCGCCCAGACCACAATATCCTTGGGGATTCTTGGCCAGGTATTGTTGATGATACCCTTCGGCAAAGTAGAATTCGGGGGCTTGAAGGATCTCGGTGGTGATCGTACCCAATCTGACCTGGTGCAGGAGGGATTGGACAATCTCCCTGGAGGTCAGGGCGGCAGCGGCTTGTTGTTCCGTGGTCGTATAAATACCTGAGCGGTATTGAGTTCCCAGATCATTCCCCTGGCGCATCCCCTGCGTGGGATCATGCGACTCCCAAAAAATTTGCAACAGCTGGTGATAGCTGATCACCCTGGGATCGTAGACCACCTGCACCACCTCATTGTGCCCGGTCATGCCGGTACACACTTCGTGGTAGGTGGGGTTGGGAGTGAAACCTCCCGCATACCCGACAGCAGTGACATGCACAGCGCCGGTTTCCCAGAAACGCCGCTCCGCCCCCCAGAAGCACCCCATGCCGAATAAAGCGATTTCCATGTTGGCAGGATAGGGGGGGAGCAGGGCATGACCGGTGACATGGTGCCGGGTAGGGATTGTCATGGATTGTTCTCTGCCGGGCAGGGCGGCGTCGGGAGATGGTAACAACATCTTCATCTTCCAATACATGGTACACCTCATTCCATTATTGAGCCAGAGAGTTTGAATGCTGCAAGACCCTTGTCAGGGGACAATGGACTGAACGATACGGTTGCTGTTGCGCGTGCGGGCAAAGGCATCCAAACTATCCTGAAGGGCCAGGGATTGAGGATTGATGATCGTGGTCGTTTCCGACAGGTCACTCTCCCGATCACCATCCTTTTCACCAGGCATGCGACGCAACTCCTGCAACAGAATGGCATTGGTGCGGCGAATCTTGCGTGCCAGGATGACGGTCAGGTTTCGCATGATCTCCAAACCCAGGGAAGGATGCAGCGAGAAATATTTTTGGGTTGGAACGCGCTCCAAACCATAGACCTCAAGGGACTCATCTGCAACTGCCGTGCCACTGCGCGGGGCCTGATCCAGGAAGGCCATTTCGCCAAAAATATCAGGCCCGCGGATGGGTATTTCCTTTTGGCTGTCGGTTCCCTTGGCCAGAAGAATGCGGACCCGGCCAGCGGGGAGGATAAAAATTTCACTGCCAACGGCACCCTCGGCAAAAATTTCCTCACCAGGTCGAAACCGTGTCAAGCTGGCACAAGCTTGCAGAAGACTGTCGATTTCCGAGCGTTCTATACCACGGAACAGCCTGATATCCTGGACTTTATTCAGATTGAAATGCACGGAATCACCCGCCTTTCATGCCCATCGCTTTGCCCATGCTCCACATTGGCATGAAAATGCCGAGAGCCAGGAGCAGGATGATGCCTCCCATCGCTCCCATGAGGATGGGTTCGATGAGGGCGCTTAAATTTTTGACCGAGTAGGCCACCTCACGTTCATAATAGATGGCAACGGATTGCATCATTTCATCGGTACGTCCGGTTTCGTCGCCGACGGCGAGCATTTGCAGAACCAGGCGGGTGAACATGCCGCTGGAACGGGCCGCCTGCAAGACGCTCTCCCCGCGATTGATGCGGCGTTGCATCTCCTGGATACCGGTCTCCAGGAGGGCGTTGTCGAGGGAACCGCCGACAATGTTCAACGATTGGTCGGCGGGCATGCCGGAACGCAAACACATGGCGAAGGTTCGGGCAAAACGCGCCAGAGTGGCCTGTTCAACGATTTTACCAATGATGGGTATGCGCAACTTGTTGCGATCCCACCAGAGTCGACCGGATGGGGTATCGATATATTTGCGGAAACCAACAATGAGCACGACGATGCCGAAGATCATGGCTGGGCCGTGCTGGATGGTAAAGTTGGAAGTGGTGACCAGCAAACGGGTCTGCCAGGGAAGTTCCGCCCCCAATTGTTTGAACAGTTTATCAAAGGAAGGGACTACAAAATAGTTGAGCAGATAGACCACGATGAACATGACGCTCACCACGATGGCGGGATAACGCAGGGCGCTCTTGATCTGCTGACGAGTCTCTTTGTCCACCTCCTGGAATTCATACAGCTGCTTCATCGATTCAGCCAACCGTCCCGAGGTTTCGCCGACACGGACAATATTCACGAAAAGCCGGGGGAACACCTTGGGATGGACGGCCATGGACGAGGCGATATCCTTGCCGGATTCCAGGTCGGCGGCGACGGCTTCCAGGGCATCCTTCAGGCGTTGGTTGCCGGTTGATTCACGCAAATTCTGGATGGCACGGACCACAGGAATACCGGCATCCAACAGAGTGTAGATTTGGCGACAAAACTGGATCCGGTCATCGTCTTTGGGCCATCCGCCACCGAAGGTGAGGCCCTGACTGGCTGCCACCTCCTTGATCTCCACCGGGGCGATGCCCTGGGCAATGAGCTGTTCAACCAACCGGTTGCGATCGGCGCCGGTCATTTCACCGCGCACGGCTTCGCCCTGCGTATTGCGTCCCGTGTACGAGAAGCGTGGCATCAGGTGGCTCCTGGGGTGGTTGAGGCGGTCGGGTTGGCAGGAGTTGGGGGCGGGGAGGCGTATGTTTTGGATGCAGATCGTGGCGCCTGCTCGGGTGCGGGACAGAGCCGAATGGCCTCCGCAAGAGCCGTGCGCCCGGCGTGGGCATAGCGGGCGGCGACGACATGCAGGGGCTCAAAGTCGCTCTGTTGCTGGGTGGCGGCCAGAAATCCCCGCGTATCTCCTGCCCGAAGATGATTGGACAGTTCGGTGTTCATCTCCAGCAACTCGATCACCGCCAGACGCCCTCGGAAGCCGCTTTCATTGCACTTGGCACATCCTTTCCCTTCGATCAAACCTTCCCCCATGTTGGGGATCTCGGGGAGGCGTGCCAACCAATCCCTTTCCTTTTCGGTGAGTTGGTGTGGTGAAGCACAGTCGGGACAGACGCGGCGAACCAGGCGTTGCGACAGGATGGCCAACAGGGAGTCGGCCACGGCATACCCTTCGATACCCATGTCGATCATACGCACCGGAGTGCGTGCGGCGTCGTTGGTGTGAAGGGTGGAGAGGACAAGATGCCCGGTCAATGCTGCACGCACGGCGATTTCCGCTGTCTCCCGATCACGCATCTCTCCCACCAGGATGACATCCGGATCCTGGCGCAGGGCGGTGCGCAGCACTGTGGCAAAATTCCAGCCGATCTTGCTCATCACCTGGACCTGATTGACCCGTGGGAGGCGGTATTCGACCGGATCCTCGACCGTGATCAATTTTCGGTCCGGGGTATTGAGTTCGTTCAGGGCGCCATAGAGGGTGGTGGTTTTTCCCGATCCTGTGGGTCCGGTCACCAGAATCATGCCGTGCGGGTGGGAGAGCAGACGGCGGATGCGTTCCAGATATTCAGGGGGCAGGCCAATGGCTTCCAGACTCAGATTGTTGTGGGATTGATCCAGGAGGCGCATGACCACCGACTCCCCCCCCTGGGTGGGCATGGTCGAGACGCGCACATCCATGTGTTTGTCCCGCACCGTGATGTGAAAACGTCCATCCTGGGCCAGGCGGCGTTCGGAGATCTCCATGCCGCCCATCAACTTGATTTTGGAAATCAAGGCCGGTGCAATGCGTTTCATGTTCAGGATGCGTTCCACCAGGCTGCCATCGATGCGCTGGCGAATGCGTAACACATGCTGGTCAGGTTCGATGTGAATGTCGGATGCACCCATGCGAACGGCATCATCGAACAGGGATTGGATGATCTTGACCACAGGGGCGTCGGAGCTGATGCCCAGGGCGCCATCGGCACTCTCATCCTCGCCGGATTTGGCTACCTCTTCCGCCAGCTCTTCGGCAAAATTTTGCAGGGCCGCTTCGTTGCGATAATGCTGGTTGAGGCCGCGTTGCAGGTCGTCATGGTTGACCACCGACAACACCACGGGACGCCGCAACAGGTCGGTGATCTCATCGGAGGCATAAAGATCGGTGGGATCGGACATGCCCACCAAAACCCCCCATGGCGTATCCATCAGGACGATGACGTTGAAACGCCGCGACACCTCCTCGGGAATCAGACGAACCGTCTCCGGATTCAAGTGAAAGGTTTTCAGGTCCACGACCAGCAATTCAAAGCGCATGGTCAAAAACCGGAACAGGCTCTCTTCCCACACCTGACCGAGCGCCGTGACCCCCGCACCGGCCTTGCGTGGATCCTTCGGGCTGTTTTGTACCAATGTTTCGGTCAGGGTGTTGACAGGAAAGTGACTCTCGTTTTCTACCAGCAGGTCACCCACCCTCAAGGTATCCAAATCTTTTGGAGAGAAAGCGATTGCCGCCGCACCCAACAGCCCGGGCAGGGACTCCGCAGGCAGAAATCCCAACGTCAACACGGACCGCCCATCACTGGTTGTTCCGTGGTCGCTGAGGATCAAGACCTGTTGCAGCTGTTCCTGGGTGACATTCATGTTGTCATGGATGGACGGATAGGCAGGGTGACATCAATTCCACTCGGGTGGCACCGCAACCGAGGAGGAGGTTGGACTTTCTACAAGTGTTGGTTTGATTAGGATCACCAGCTCCGTTTTGGTTTTCTGGTCACGGGCCTGCTTGAACAGATTGCCGAGCAGGGGCAGATCTCCCAGAATGGGAACCTGACCATGGTCCTGTTGAAACTCCTCGGTCATCAATCCCCCAATCACGACGATTTCGCCATTGCGGGCGCGGACGACGCTGTCCGATTCCCGGGTCGAGTTGCTGGCCAGACTGAAGGTTTGCCCGCCGAGGGGGGTGGGTTTGCCCGTCACACGATAGATGGAGGGGTGGATATGCATGGTGATCGTGCCATCCTCGCCGATGCGAGGGACGACATCCAGGGCGACCCCGGAAAAAAATTGCGAAATGGTAAAATTGGTGCTGGAGCCGGAGGTGGTGGTTGCGGCTGTCTGCACGACGTTGGTCACGTAAAAATCGTCCGTACCCACCTTGATGACCGCTTTTTGGCTGTTGAGGGTCGAAATGCGCGGACTGGAGAGGACATGGACCTTCCCTTGCGACTCCAGCAATTCGAGAAAACCCTGGAAATCATGAAGTTGAATGCCCAGACCGATGACTCCTCCGAACGCTGAGTAGGGTACCTGCAAGACCCCATTGGCAGTGGCGGAAACGGACCCTTGCGGGTATTGTCCGATGGGTAGCGTACCGCTGATGGAGTAAAGATCGGAGGGACGGTTTAGCGGATTGAGCAGCGTTCCGCCTCCGGTTTGACCGATGGTCATCCCCTTGTTCGATCCCAGACGGACGAGAGATGCCCAATTGATGCCGCTTTGCGACCCGGAGTTGAGCTGCACTTCGACGACCTTGGCCTCCAGGACGACCTGCCGTTCCAGGGTGCTCTGCATGATGCCCAAAATTTTTTCCAGTCTCTGCAACTCCGACGGCAACGCTCGTGCCGTAACCAGGCCGGTTTGCCGGCTGACGCCGATGCTGCGTTCCAGACCATCCCCGCCGGTACCGGAACAGGCAAGCCGGCTACCTCCTGTACCGCCCGTCGTCGAAGAGGCCGATGATGACGCAGAGGGGGACGATCCACTTCCGGATCCTTGCCCTGACGAGGCGCCCGACCCGCCACTCTGGCCAGACGAGGAGGCGCCGCTCCCTGATTGGGATAGTCCAAGGGTCGCACAAACCACGTCGGTCAACTCTTGCCAAAAGTCACTGTGAAAATGGGTATCCAGCTGGGTACCCACCGTACTTTGCTGTTGGGCCGATGTTTGTGATGACGACGAGGAAGAGGAGGAGGCAGAACCACCCTGGGTCTGACCGGAGGCAACCCGCAGAGAGGAAGATCCGTTACGGCTCATGTCCGGGTAGTGAACCCGGAACGTTTTCGTTGTCATCTGTTTCGGGAGAATGACGAAACCACGCCGCAGATTTTGACAATCGAAGTTGTGCATGCGGCAGATGATGTTCACCGTCTCTTTGACGGTCACCTGCTTCAAGTTCAGAGAGAGGTTCCCTTCAACCTTTGGGTCGATGACCAGGCTGTAGGGTGTCCCGGCGACCAACCCCTCCAGGACGGAGCGGACTGGCGCCTCGGAGACCTGGATATCAAAAACCTGTTCCGGTTCCACATCTGCTTCTTTGGCGGGGATGGGCTGGGCAGTCTGGAGTTCTGATGGGGTTGCCTGGGCAGGCTGGGTCTGTTTTTGGAACAGATCCTTGGCGCTCTCGATTTGTTCCTGGAATTCAGGGGGAGGGGGGTGGGATTGACACCCGCTCAACCCAAGGATCATCAGGCCACAGACCCACATGGCCAGGGGGGGGCGCAGGGGCTGGGTTCCACCCTGTTTTGCAGGAGAGGGGTGGACCCATCGACTGCCTTGTACAGGTTTTTTTTTGTTCATGAGGCGTTCCTATGGCCGACATGTTTCTTGGGATCGGCCACCTGGATGGGGGCGGGCAGATCCAGGATGCGTTTATTGTGGATCAGGCGCACCTTTTTTGGGGTGATGGATTGGACCATGGCTCCGTCGATGCGGTCGCCACTCTGCACCAGGCCACCATTGATGATCGCCCATTTTCGCTCCTTGCTGACCAGCAAAAGCGACAAGGTAAAGGGGGGGGCTCCCTTTTTATTCTGCGTCATGGTGACTTTACCCGTCGGTGTTGTCGGGTCTTTCCAGGTCTCGGCTGCCTGAAGAGTTTGTAGGGGCAGGGTCATGCAGAACCCCATGGCCAGTAGGTGACGCACATCAGGCACCGATCAACTCCTCGTGCAGGCTCAGGGTGAAAATGGTCAGGTTGATTTGTGCCACGGGATGTTCCTTGACTGTCATATCCAGGGTGTCCCAGTAGAAGGTCCACGGCAAACCGCGCAGAGACTGGAGCAAACTCAAAGTGCTCAGGTAGTCGCTGGTAAAAGAGAGTTGCAGGGTATGCCGCCAGATGATGAGAGAAGGCTCTCCAGTGGGTTTTTCATCCTTGGGTTTGGCCTCTGTACCGCCTTTATGGGCACCCTGGGATTTGGCGTTGTTGACTTCATTGCCCAAACCGCCTTTTTCGGAGGTGGTTGTGGCGGCGGGTGTGTCCTTTTTCGGATTGACATCGATGGGCTGGGCAGGCAGCGTTTTGAGGCTGGTCAGGGTCACGCCGGGAGCGCTGCGCAACAGGGCGCCCAGGGCCAGGGTCATCTCCTGGGGCGACACCAACTTCCGCATGGCTTTTTTGACGTCCTCTTCCACGGATGTCAATTGTTGCCTATATCCTCCCAAACGGACATCCTCCTCCTTTTTGGCATCACGGTGACTATTACGCAAGCGTTCTCGTTGTGCAGTCAAATCGAGGATCGATTTTGTCAGGAGTGCCGTATCCTCCTGCAACTTGGCCCTCTCCAGCACAAGCGGACGCAGGACAAAGTTGTTGACCACCAGCCAGGGGAGCAGGATCAAGGCGCCCAAAATCATGCCTCTCTCCCGGCGGGTGAGGGCGTCGATGCGACCGGCCAGGGAGGAGATGGAGAGTTCGCTCATGGTTTCATCTCCGCCATGCGCTTGGTGCGCAGGGAAAAATGGATCCAATCTTCCAGTTCCTTTTTTTCCTGCGTGATGTGTAGAACATCAAATTTTGTATTTTGGAAGTTTTTGGCGCGACCCATGGATTCAACAAAAGCGGGCACCAATGCGGAGGATGTTCCTTTACCGGAAAAGCCGACGTCCCGACCGCCATCCCGGAACGAAATCTGGGTCAGCCAGATTCCAGGAATTGTATAGCGGGAAAGATCCTCCAGATATCCCGAGAATCCCTCCTGTTGCCCGAGTTTGTTGCCATTAAGGAATAGCAACAGACGTTGATGCAGGGATATTTTCTCGGCCACTTGCTGTAATTCATTCTCCAGGCGGACACGCAAGGCTTGATCAGCAGAGTTGTTGGCCAGTTGCATGACCTCTGCCTTGAGAGTTGCTTCCTGGCTGAAAACGTTGGCGTACTCCACCCGGATTTTTCCCGCTTGCCAGCGCAGCAAACCCACGACCCCCCCCAGGATGATGAAGGAGAGGAGTCCAAACAACATGATGGGCCTTCCCGACAGGAGATCTCGTTTGGGACGCAGCCTCTCCTCAAGCAGATTGACGGGTGAGCCGTTTTTGCGGAGCTGGCCGACGGCGGCTCCCAGGGCGGGCAGGGCCAGGGCCAGATTTTTTTCAGCTGGCACGCCGTCGGGGAAGTGAAAGACCTTGGCCAATTCGAGGGGCGTCACGGTCAGGCCCGGCAAAAGGGCGTCCAGGGCTGCCGTTAAACCGCTGATCGGATTTTCCGAAGGTGCGAGGGAGATCTTGTTGACGGTCATGTGCATGCGGGTGCGGATGTATTCCAGCGTGCGTTGCAACTCCACCGCCAGGGGTTCGAGGCCCAGGGCCAGGGCTTTGTCACGACCGCCTGTTTCGCCACGCAGGTGATCACCGATGCGTTCCGTGCCCACTTTGATGCGCCGGGAAAATACGGCCTCCCCATCCCGAATGGCCATGACCTGGGTATCCTGCGGACCCACATGCAGCAGAACCATCTCTCCGGCGGCCCCTTCTCCCATGAGGGCGGCTATATGGCGCAGCGCCGATTCATGGGCATCCACGGCGAGGAGATGTATTTGCAGCCGGGTGGCCATGGCACTCAGCCGCAAGACCTCCTCCTGGTTGGCAACGAAGACGTTGACCATGTTCTTCTCCGCCGCATCATCCCGCTTCCGGGTTGGGACGGGTTGCACGGCCACCACGGCGTTTTCCACCGGGAAATCAATCCTATCCCGAACTCTCCAGCGCATGATGGAGCCCAACTCGGCAGCGGGGGCGTTGGCCGACTCTTCCAGGAAGGTCCGGTATTGACTTGGTGTCAGGGTAGCCACACCCGTACACCGCGTGATGCGTTTCTGCCGCAGGACGGATTGCAGACGCCCGGCGCTGTCTCCTTCCAGTGGGGCAATCTCACAAATGTTGACGGCCAACTGTCCGGTGGCTTGAGCCTCGATCTGCACCAACACCCAACAGTCAGGCCATTGTGCCAGACCAAAGACGCCCCCTTTGTGGCGACCGGCCTTGCCTTTGCTGCCCGACCACCACGATCGCCGCTGGATCGGGGGTTGTGCGGGCTCTTGCCCGGTTGGTGGGTTGTGGACCATGGGTTCTCTCCTGAAAGACTGGGATGGAGGTCCAGGAGGAAGGGCTGTGCCCTTCCACTGGTGGGGTTCGGGGCGAAGCCCTGACAAAGGCCTGCATGTCCAGGTTTTTCTTGATAGGGCGCCGAATCGTTACCCTGGAAGACTCTTCCCGGCAGATGATATCATCACTGCGGCATCAGCGCCTTGCCTCTCATCTGGAAATTTTATGTCCGATTTGCACGATTTGCAGCGGGAGTTGCACCAGCTCGAAAATTTTTTGGAGCAGGTGCAACGTTCCTGGACCCTCGACGACCAGGAGTCCCTGTTGCAGTTCTACGTTGACATCCTGCCGGTGTTGATCGGCGCGGAACGATGTTCCATTTTTTTTGTCGATTTGTCCCGGCGCAATGTTTGGTTGAAGAGTGGTACGGGATTGAGATTTCGCCAGATTGAAGCTCCCTTGGAGGGGAGTGTCGTCGGGCGCGCCGTTTCCTCGGGAAGATGTGTCATCGACAACAACCTGGAGCGGCAGGCCGGATTTCATACCCGGACAGATGCCGAAACCGGTTTTGTCACCCGCAATCTGATCTGTGTTCCCGTGCAGAGCCGGGTGGGACCGGAGGTCACCGCCGTGGTGGAGCTTTTGAACAAGACCACGCCCGAGGGGTTCACCGACAGCGACCAGCAACGAATCCTGGCCATGGTTCGGCACCTCTCCGTGGTGATCGACAATATTCGCATCCATTCAGATATTCTGACTGTTTCCAAACAGATCAACGACACGCTGCGTGGCATGAGTCCGGCACTCTTGAGCAAAGGAAACATCGTGGCGGAAAGCCGGGCCATGCAGGAAGTTTTGGCTTTTGCCCGTTCAGTGGCCGAGACGCCGGTCAATATTTTCATCAGCGGCGAGAATGGCACCGGCAAGGAGGTGATCTCCCGTTTGATTCATGATTTGAGCCCTGCCAGAGAGAAGCCCTTTGTGGCCGTCAACTGTGCATCCATTCCGGAAAACCTTATGGAGAGCGAGTTTTTCGGGTACGAAAAAGGGGCCTTTACCGGGGCTATGACGATGCGCAAAGGCCGATTTGAAGAAGCCGATGGGGGCACCTTGTTTTTGGACGAAATCGCCGATCTGCCCCAGGCCATCCAGCCTAAATTTCTCCGGGTTCTCCAGGAGGGGGAGGTGACCCGTTTGGGCAGCAACAAGGTGAACCGGTTCCAGTTTCGCATCATCAGCGCCACCAACAAGGATTTGCGGCAGGAGGTGGCCAAGGGGCGGTTCCGCGAGGATCTCTACTACCGGCTTTTTTCCGTGGAGGTTCACATCCCCCCGTTGCGGGAACGAACCGAAGAGATTCTCCCCCTGGCGGAAGCGTTTTTGCGGGAGACCAGCCGCCGGTTTCAAAAGCAGGTCGGGGGGTTCTCCTCCGAGGTGATACATCTTTTCGAGAGCTACCACTGGCCCGGCAATGTCCGTCAACTGCGCCGCGAGGTCGAACGGCTTCTCACCCTGACTCCCGAGCGCGGGATCATGCAGCCGGAGAGTTGTTCTTTGGAGTTGCGCCAGAGTGGCCATGGGGTTTCCCGTCTGGGATCGGAGGTTGCGCGGGGAGAGGGAGGGCATGAGACGGGAGCAGGTGCGTTGTCGCTTACGGGAGATGCCGTCTCGTCCGTGGGTTCTACTCTTTTTGTTCCTCCGGAAGCGACGGCTCCCCTGAAAGTTCAGTTGCAGACATGGGAACGGTACTGCATCGCGACGGCTCTACAAGCCAGTCATGGCAACCGGCAGGAGGCAGCGCGCCGACTGGGGATCACACGCCAGTGGCTGCATCGCAAAATGGGCCAGTACCAGCTCTGAGCAACGCATCGGGGGCCCGGGGGTCGGCTCCCGTTCATTCTTTGCAAAGGGCTTGCGCATCCTTCAGGATTTTTTTGGCGTTTTGCATGTATTGTTTCGCAAGCTGTGACTTGTCCTTGTCCTGGTCGCGCATTTGAATTTTTGAAAGTTGATTCATGATCTCGTTTATTTTACCTCGCCCCTCATCTTTTTTGCAGGTCGTCAGGATGGCGGTGATGGCGTTGTAAACTTCTACGGTGGACTCCATGATCTCGATGCGGAGTGATTCATACTGATACCACTCGTCGAACTCCTTCTTTTTTTGTGTTTGTTCGCTTTTGCGCTTGCGGGCGAGCAAGTCGATGTCTGTTGCCTGTTTTTGATAACACGCCGCATCTTCACATGCGGCTTGGGCTCCGGTTGGGGTTTGCAAAACCAACAGGGAAAGAACGCAGACTGATGCGAGTGGAAAGAGATTCGGTTTGATCATGGGGGGTGACCTGTTCTTGGTGGAAATTGTACATTTCAAACCCAAAGGCTCGCTACGGATTCTATGTCGTTTTCATGGGGATGTCACCCCTGTGAAGTGGCCGGTTTGCGGGGGCGCACGGCGTGTTTTGGGCTTTTTCCATGTAGAGGAGCCCCAGGGTTGCCAGGAGAGGGGATGTGCCAACGGGCAGTGTCAACAATCGTTGCGGAAAAGGTGGGTGTCTGAGGGGTGTGTGTACAAATGTATACGTTACATAAAAACGATCATTTACATTTTCCCTCAAATGGGAGAATTTTTTCCGACCTGCGGATGGAATGTGGAGAATGTCCCTGTTTAAATATTGAATTTAATGGTAATTATCTGAATGGCACGCGAATTGAAATGGGATAGTCAACGCCCTGGTGGGCAAACGGTTCCGGGAGCGTTTCCCGGGCCGATGTTACTTCAGCAGAAAATCCTCGTTAGAGGTACGGGAGAATGACCATGAAGACCATCAAACGCAAATCGGGTAAGGAAGAGGGTTTCACTTTGGTTGAGTTGTTGATCGTGATCTTGGTGATCGGTATCCTGGGCGGCATCGCGGTGTCCCAGTTCGGGAACCTGACCGGAACGGCCACTGCCAACGTCGACCAGCTCACGGACCAGACGGTGACGAAGTGGAATGCCTGCATTACCCAGGGCGAGGCTGCCGGGCAAACCTTCGCAGCACTGTCGGCTGCCAACGGACTCTGCGGTGTTGCCCCAACGGCGAGAGCGGGTGGGGTGGCTGCTTTGACACAGTGACGGTTGTTGCAGCAAAGTCCTGGCGCCTATCCTCCCGATAGGGGGCCGGATAGTCAAACCAGAACGGGATGAGGGGGGGTGTCTGGAGGCAACAGGGACACTCCCCCTTTCTGTTCCTGACAGATTAAAACCATGATTGTTTGTAACTATTCGGGTAACTTTCAGCACCCTTTTCAGCACCCTTTCAAGAAAAGCTTGGATATGAAAGCCTTTGTCAGGGCTTTGTCCCGAACCCCACCAGGACACCGTCTTAGGCCCCGCCAGGGAGCCGGCCCCCTGGAACCCGTTTCGTGAGTGAATATGGCATCATGATGATTATTTTATGATTGGGTGGGTTATGAAACACCGAACGGCGGCAGAGACAAGGGCAAAAACGTGGTTTCATCGGTCATGCGGTTTCTCGTTGGTGGAGATGCTCCTGGTGATCTTGATCATGGGGATCGTTTCGAGCTTGGCTGCACCGCTGATCGGCAACTATATGGAGGCCTATCTCCAGGAACGCGATCTGAACAACGTTTCCACTCAGGATCGTCTGGCCATGGCTCGAATGAGTCGGGAATTGAGATCCGCGACCGACATAACCAGCGACACGGTTCCTTTTGCCGACCAGGCACAAGTGCAATTCACCCCGCAAGGGGGTGGCAGCACGGTGACCTATGTCGTCAACGGTGACAATCAGCTCGTCCGGACACAAGCAGGGGTGTCGGCGGTGTTGGCGGATCATGTGGCCTCCATCGGTTTTACCTCCAACAATGATGCGCCACCGGTCAGATTGGTTGACATAACCCTCACGATCATGCGCCAACACGTGAATGGCGGGAGTGTCGTTTTCTCAACCAGCATCAATCCGAGGAATTCACCATGAACGCCCATACGAAGGAATCCGGATCTCTGTTGATGGTTGCCCTGTTTCTGATTCTGGGGATCGGGGCGCTGGTGGCGGCGACCGCACGGATGGCCGGGGTGGAAACCCTGGAGACGAGTGAGGCTGTGCGGGGAGGACGTGCCCTGTTTTTGGCGGAATCAGGTCTGGAAAAAGCCAAATATCTTCTTCGATCCCAGGCGTGTACCCTGGCAGGGTTGACCTTGCCGGTAACGGGTCAGCTTGCCAGTGGAGAGAGTTTTTCTGTCGATATGACGGCCTTGGGGGGCAACCAGTTTCAACTGGACGCCACCGGTATGACCAGTTCAGCGCAGCGCAAGGTGCGGCAGATCGCCACTTGTACGGTACAGGGCATATGGCGGGCGGGCGGCCTGATCGGTTGTCAGGGTGTCACCATGGGCGGCACCGTGCTGACCGATGCCCTTGATTCTGGAACCGGGCAAACCAATCTGAATAATGGCGACGTGCGTACCATCAATCCCGGGGCGCCCATTCATTTGAGTGGCAATGTCAATCTGCATGGGGATGCCATCACGACGGGTGCAGGCAGCCATGTGTCGGTCGGGGGCAGCTCGCGGATATATGGTGATGCCAAGGTGACCGGAACGATCATCGGAACGAGCATCGATGGCGCAAAGGTTTCCGGTATGATGGCCACAACCACGGCAGCCGATTGCGACCCGCTCCAAGTCACCACTCTGGTCTCCGGCAAGATGACATCCTACCTGGCCGGTGCATATGGTGGAAATCCACCCGTTGCGACGAGTTATGCCCCGGGGAACAACACCACCACGACCGTTGGCACTGCAACCAACTACCATGTCAGCTCCTATGATCTGAGTGGCAGCCACGTTGTGGTCAATCTGCTTGGACCGGGTGGCGGGGCAAAGAGAAACTTCAACATTTACATTGCGGGTGGCGGGGCTTTTACCATCGGCAACCAGTCCAGTCTCAACCTGACTCATGGAGCCAACCTCACAGTTTACATGGCCGGTGGCGGCGTTTTCGACATCAAGGGTACGTTGTACATCGATCCCACTTCATTCTTGACGTTGTATACCACAGGGGATGTGGATCTTGAGGCACAAGGTTACGCAGGCAACCTTGCCGATCATTTTAAAATCTACAGCAGCTCCAGCGGTACGGTTGGCCAGGGAGGTGGATCATCGTTGGCCAGCGTGGTTTACGCACCTCTGGCTGCGGTAAACATGTTGGGAAACTCAACCCTGATTGGCGGCATGTGGGGCCGGGTGATCTCCAAGGATCAGGGCACGCCCAACTTTTTCTACGATGAAGATTTGAAGGATATACCCGATGGCAGCAAGGGAGTCATTGCCGTGGGTGCCTGGCAGGAGTTGTATTAAGGTTGACTTTCCAACGAGAGAGACATGCGAGGAGAGTGCCATGGTTCCCCATACGAAGGAGTCCGGATCCTTGCTGATGGTTGCCTTGTTCCTGATTCTGGGAATAGGCGCCCTGGTGGCGGCCATGGCACGCATGTCCGGCGTGGAAACCTTGGAAACCATTGAGGTCATCCACGGAGGACGCGCCCTGTTTTTGGCCGAGTCGGGTATGGAAAATGCCAAATACCGTTTGGTTGCCCAATCGTGTTCCCTGGTTGGTCTGACTTTGCCCGTGACCGGTCAACTGGCCGTTGGGGAGAGCTTTTCTGTTGGCATAACTTCCTTGGGAAACAATCAGTTCCAATTTGATGCAACGGGTACAATGGGATCGTCCCAGCGTAAAATACGCGAGATGGTCACTTGCACGGTACAGGGAATGTGGGATGCCGGCATAGTGGGTTGTCAGGGGATCAACTTGAATGGGAACGTGCATATCAACAGCGTCAACAGCAGTGTCAGCATGGCCAATCTGCTGGGACATGGGCACATCAGGACGATCCATGCGAACGCTCCCATAACGTTGAACGGAAATGTCGAAGAACACGGAAACGTCACAACCACCGGGAGTGGAAGCAACCTGAATTTGGTCGGAAACTCGACTGTTTATGCGGATGCCAAAGTAACCGGAACCATCTCCCTCCAACCCAACACCCACATATTGGGTTCAAGCTCCAGCGGGGTGGCGGCCACGACTACCTCTGCGGATTGTGACCCGTTGGGGGTGACAGCCCTCGTGTCTGGTCAACTCAGTGCAGCCGTGCCTGCCGGAACAGCGACGGCATACTCCTGGACTGGCAATGGCGCCTTCGTTGCCGCCGTGACCTATTATGCCACCTCTTTCAGTTTGGGATCCAACCGGACCATGAACATGGTTGGCCCGGGAAACTATGTCATCTACGTGACCGGAGGTGGCAACTTGAGTATCGCTGGCAATGCTGTTTTCAATGTTACGAATGGCGCCAATCTGACCATTTATATGTCAGGCGGCGGTACCTTCAGCGTTGGTGGTAATGGTGTTTTGAACCTTCTGAACGGATCAACGCTCACCTTGTATACCACAGGTCCGGTTGACATTCAGGGTAATGGGCTTGCCAACGCCGGCTTGCCCATTCATTTCCGCATCTATGACAGTTACAGTGGCGCCACTGCGCTGCGTCTGGGAGGAAACGCCCAACTCAACGGGGTGATTTATGCGCCCCTGATGCCCATCAGTATGGGCGGAAACCCAGGTGTGATCGGTGCGGTACGCGGCGCTTCCATTTCCAATAATGGCAATGTCGCATTCAATTACGATGAGGCGTTGGGATTGTTGGACGAAGGTGGCAAGAGCGTTGTGACGATGGGATCCTGGCAAGAGTTGTATTAAAGCCGGAAACCGCCCAGTTTTTCGACCTGCGCCGAGGAGATTTGTTGGACCTCACGCGCACGCTTGTCGACGATGGCACCGTGATCGAAGATGTTTTGGCTGGCCAAGTTGACCTCGATCATGGATTGAACCACATGGGTGGAGAGTTGGGTCGTGGCGGCGATGTTGCGGGCAATCTCCTGACTGGCCAGAGTCGCCTCTGCCACGTTGCGCGACATCTCCCCGACTCCCGTGGAGGCCTCGGCGACATTGCGGGTGACTTCGTGGATGCCTTGGGATATTTCGTGGACGCTGCGGCTGATCTCGGCAAACCCTGTGGTGGATTGCTCAACCAGGAGAGAAACCTGGGAAGTCTCCTGGGAGGTGGCATTCATGTTGTCGGCGATGGAGATGACGCTCTTCTCCTGTTCCTCCATGGCAAAAAGAATGTCTTCATTGACCTGGCGGATGCGGTCAATGATGTGTGTCACTTGTGTGGTGGCATCGTTGACCTCATCGGTCTGATTGCGTATCAGGTCGATGCGATCCGCAATCATTTTTGTGGCTTCTCCGGTTTGCCGGGCCAATTCTTTGACCTCGTTGGCTACAACGGCAAAACCCTTGCCGGCCTCACCAGCTCCGGCGGCCTCGATGGCGGCATTCAGGGCCAGCATGTTGGTTTGATCGGCAATGTTGTTGATCACCTCGACCACCTTGCCGATTTCCTGCACGGATTCAGCCAGACGGGACATGACCATGCTGTTGGTTTTCGAGTTTTGGCTGGCCGTTTCCGACTCCCTGGAGGCCATGTCGCACTTGTTGCGCACCTGGACCAGGGTGGTGGATAGTGCGGCAATGGCAGAGGTGATGGAGTGAATATTGTCGCTGGAACGACCGACGGACTCCTTGACCCCAATCATGTTGGTGCTGGCCTGCTCGGCAGCCGATGCCACGGTGTTCAGGTTGGTGCTGGCCTCTTCCGCAGCCGATGAGATGGTGCCCATATTGGCGCTCATTTGTTCTGAGGTGTGGGCAACGCTGCTCATGTTGGCGTTCATCTCTTCCATGGCCGATGCCACGGTGATCATGCGTCCGTCCAACTCCAGGATGGTGTCGTGTACGGTCTTGGCCTTCTTTTCCAGATCACCGGCTCCGGCAAACAACTCCTCCGAAACCTGACCGAATGAGGTGGCGTTTTCGTCCAACTCCCTGGAACGCTGGGCCAGGTTTTTGATGATGTCACCCAGGTTGCCACACATGTGGTTCAGGGCATGGACCAGGGTACCCATTTCGTCCCGGCGATGAATCGACAGGTGCTCGGTCAGGTCTCCCTGGGAGAGACGACTGGCAAATGCCACCGCTTGTTGAATAGGTGAGAGGAGCAGGGTATGCAGTAAATAATAGATGCCGACCCCAACCAGCAAGGCCAGCAGGGCCATGATGCCCAATTTGAAAACCAACTCCCGCAAAGCCTGGGACCGCATGGATGTTACATCAGTAAAAACAGCAACATGGCCAACGCTGGCTCCGCTATAGTCGGTCAAAGGAAAGTTGGCGCGCATCCAGTCGCGACCATCGACACTCTGGACTGGGTCAGGAGATTGGGCCAGGAAACGGGTCAGAATTTTTTTGGTGGTCGGGCTTGAAAAGTCATAATAAACCATCTCGCCGTTCACCACATCGCGACTGGAGTCGGCAAACCGTTTGGCATTCTCGAAGACCTTGGCGCGAATGCCGAGGGCAAACTCCGCTCCCGTGGCTTTTTGAGCTGAGGCAAAAATACCCTTGAGATCCCCGCCGAATTCAACCGAGCCGATATGTTGGCCGGAGATCGCTACTGGGTAGACAACACGCAAACCAGGTCCGGCGCGTCCAACCTCCAGGCCAATCACAGGTTTGTGATCCCGGTTGGCGGTGATGACCGTTTTGCGGAATTGGGAGAGATCATCGGCGAACTTCTTGGGCTCGTGAACTCGCAGAAAGCTGGTGGCGGGTGGCAGGTGAAATTGAAACTGTTCAATATTGAATGTCGTATTGAGCCGTTCCTCAAAAAACGGCACGGTCAGCTGCGTCAGGGTTGCCCGATCTCCTTTGGCAAAGGCATCCATCATCACCCTGTTCTGGATGATGGTCTCCAGAGTCATGGCATAATCACGTTCCTTGATGGAGATGGCGCTGTCCACCAGTTCACGAAATGTTTTGGAAGCAACCTCGGCATGTTCACCGATATTGCGCTGTGCCTCATGGTAGCTAAGAGAGCCCAGGATGATGCCGGTCAAGGCCATGGCCAAGAGTAACACCCCAAGAATCTTGGTGCGCAGACTGAGGTCAAGGACACGTTGTCGAGTGGTGAGGGACAAATTTGACAGCATAAGCATCATGTCGTTTGGAATGGGTCGCTGAAAGGGCGCCGAACAGCTGCCAACAATAAAAAAAATGCCCGAAAAAAAATACGGGCAATGAAACACAACAAAATGACCTGTCACCCATCTTCCTCCGCTGGAACGGATCCAGCGGAGGAGATGGGGATCAGATGTTTACGAAAACTCAGGCTGTGCTGGAGACCTCACCCTTTTCAAGAGCGGCCTGGGCAGCAGCCAGACGGGCGATAGGCACCCGGAACGGCGAACAGGAAACGTAATCCAGACCGGCCTTGTGGAAGAAGCGGATGGAGCTGGGATCACCGCCATGTTCACCGCAGACGCCAATCTTCATGCCTGGACGCCCTTGGCGACCTTTCGTGACGCCCATGGCGACGAGCTGGCCGACACCCTCCTGATCGATGGAGACGAAGGGATCCTTCTCGATAAGTTTTTTGTCGACGTATTCGGTCAGGAAGACACCGGCATCGTCGCGGGAGATGCCCAACGCCGTCTGGGTGAGGTCGTTGGTGCCGAAGGAGAAGAACTCGGCTTCCTTGGCGATTTTGTCGGCGATCAGTGCGGCGCGGGGCAGCTCGATCATGGTGCCGATCATGTATTTGACCTTCATCCCCTTCTCTTTGATGACCGACTCGCAAATGTTGACGCAGCGGACCCGCAGGCTGGCCAACTCGCTGAGGTAAGCGACGAGGGGGATCATGATCTCCGGAATGATGTCCGTCTTGTCCTGCTTCATGACATTGCAGGCGGCTTCCATGATGGCCTGAACCTGCATTTCATAAATTTCCGGATAGGTGATGCCCAGACGGCAGCCCCGGTGACCCAACATGGGGTTGAACTCTTTCAGGGCAGAAACGCGATCTTTGACTTCGGAGGCGGAGACGCCAAGAACCTTGGCGACCTCTTCCTGGCCTTTGGCGTCGTGGGGAATGAACTCGTGCAGCGGGGGATCCAGCAACCGGATGGTGACGGGACGCGGTCCCATGGCGCGGAAGATTCCTTCAAAGTCGCCCCGTTGAATGGGGAGCAGTTTGGCCAATGCCTTACGGCGGGAGGCCTCGTCCTTGGCAAGAATCATCTCGCGCACGGCGATGATCCGGTCTTCCTGGAAGAACATGTGCTCGGTGCGGCACAGGCCGATGCCTTCGGCGCCAAACTTGACAGCCTGAGCGGCGTCTTCCGGAGTGTCGGCGTTGGTCCGGACCTTCATGGTGCGGAACTCGTCGGCCCAGGTCATGAAGGTGCCGAAGTCGCCGGTCAACGCAGGCTGCTGGGTTCCAATCTTGCCAAGCATGACCTGCCCGGTAGAGCCGTCGATGGAGATCCAGTCACCCTGTTTGACCACCTTGCCCTTGTCCGTCGTAAATTCCTTGCCCTTGATGCGGATGGCGCCGCAACCAGCGACGCAGGGGGTTCCCATGCCGCGAGCCACGACCGCCGCATGCGAGGTCATGCCACCGCGAGCGGTCAGAATGCCCTTGGAGGCGTGCATGCCATGAATATCTTCCGGGCTGGTCTCTTCGCGGACCAGTATGACCTGCTTGCCATCTTTGGCCCAGGCTTCGGCTTCGTCAGCCGTGAAGACGGCCATGCCGGCGCCGGCACCAGGCGAGGCGGCCAGACCGATCGCCAGGATTTCAGCAGCCTTCTTGGCCTTGGGGTCAAAAGTGGGATGAAGAACCTGATCCAGGGAACCGGCTTCCACGCGGGCCACGGCCTCGGCCTTGGTGATCATCCCTTCGTTGACCATGTCCACGGCAATTTTCAGGGCGGCGGCTGCGGTCCGCTTGCCGGTGCGGGTCTGGAGCATCCAGAGTTTGTTCTGCTGGATGGTAAACTCCATGTCTTGCATGTCGCGGTAGTGATCTTCCAGCTTTCTGTAGTTGTCACAAAGCTGCCGGTAGAGATCGGGCATCGCCTCTTCCATGGCGGGTAGATCGGATTTTTGCAGATTTTTGCCGGCAACGGTGATCTGTTGCGGCGTCCGGATGCCGGCCACCACATCTTCGCCCTGGGCATTGATGAGGAATTCGCCGTAGAAGCGCTTGTCACCCGTGGCAGGGTCGCGGGAGAAGGCCACGCCCGTGGCGCTGTCATTGCCCATGTTGCCGAAGACCATGGACTGAACGTTGACGGCGGTACCCCACCATTCGGGAATTTCGTGCAGGCGGCGATAGGTGATGGCGCTCTGTTTCATCCAGGAACTGAACACGGCGCCGATGGCTCCCCACAGTTGATCGCGGGGATCTTCCGGGAAGGGCTTGCCGGCATCCTTCTGCACGATGGCCTTGAAGTCACCCACCATGGCTTTCCAGTCGGCGGCAGTCAACTCGGTGTCGAGTTTGATCTTTTTCTGCTCTTTGACCTTGTCGATATGGTGCTCGAAGTGGTCGGCATCGACGCCCATCACCACCTTGGAATACATCTGGACAAAGCGGCGATAGGAGTCATAGGCAAAGCGCTCGTCACCGGATTTTTTGATCAAGCCTTTGATGGTGGTATCATTGAGGCCCAGATTGAGGACGGTGTCCATCATGCCTGGCATGGAGGCGCGGGCGCCGGAGCGTACCGACACCAGGAGAGGGTTGTCGGCATCGCCAAACTTGGCGTTCATGCTCTTCTCTACCTTGGCAAGAGCGGCGTTGACCTCGTCGTGAAGATCGCCGGGCATTTTTTTTCCGAGGTTGTAATACTCCGTGCAGACTTCGGTGGTGATGGTAAATCCGGCTGGTACCATGATTCCGATACGGCACATTTCCGCCAGGTTGGCGCCTTTGCCGCCCAGGAGGTTTTTCATGGAAGCCTCACCATCGGCGGAACCGTCGCCGAAGTAATATACCTTTTTGTTGGCCATGATCGCGTTACCTTCCTTCTCTTGAATTAAAAGCAAATGGACAGTGCAAACTTGACTTGAATTTCACCCGATTCCGGTGGTCTCAAACCTCAGGGAGCACCAAGCGGCTGACATCGGCCACGCGGGCGAACATGTTGCGGACCCGGGACAGGAGATCGATACGCCGTCGCCGAACGCCCATGTCGGAATCCATAACCAGGATTTCATCAAAAAAGCGGTCGATCACCTCACGCAGACCGGCCAGTGTATCCAACGCAGCTTGGTAGTCCCCCTGACCGGCATACGCAGCCACGACAGTCTCCAATTTTTCCATGGCTTCCCGCAACCCCTGTTCTGCAGGATTCTCCATTGTACCACTCCCGATGTCGTTCGCCAATGCCATATCGGCGGCCAGTGCGTCACTCTGGCGCAAAATGTTGGCGATACGTTTGTTGGCGGCGACCAGGGCAGCGTAAGAGGGGAGTTGCTTGAATGCGTTCAGGGCGTGGACGCGGCGCACGATGTCGGCCAGGTCATCGAGACCCAGAGCCTCGACGGCATCGATAAGATCGTGGTCGATCGCCTCCGCTTTCAGGTGGGAGCGTAACCTGCCCAGAAAGAAGGCCATGAGCTCATGGGAGATGGCGGAGTCGTCCCGGTCCAGTTTTTCCCCATGGGTAGCGTAGCCCTGGCAGGCGGCCAGAATCCACTGACGCAGATTGATCTGCGGAAGTGCCTGTTGTTCCCCCTGGCGCGGCGCGTGGGCGGAGAACTCCAGAACGATGCGGATGATCCCCAGGGCAGCCCGACGCAGGGCAAAAGGATCCTTGGCTCCCGTGGGAACGAGACCAATCCCGAAACAGCCGACCAGGGTATCCAGTTTGTCGGCGAGGGCCAGCAGTTTGCCCGGCACGTTCTCTGGCAGCGAGTCGGCAGCGCCCTGGGGCTTGTAGTGATCGGCGATGGCGATGGCAGCGTCGTAATCCAGACCGGCAGCGCGTGCATAATATCCACCCATGATCCCCTGCAACTCGGGAAACTCCCCCACCATGCCGGTGATCAGATCACACTTGGCGAGGGGAGCGGCAGCGGCAACACCGGGCAGGGCATCGGAGGCGACAGCGTGGGCCAACTGAACGGCAAGGGCTTCCACACGCTGGGATTTTTGCCACAGAGTACCGAGACGAGCCTGAAAAACAACCTGCCGCAAACCGTCACGGCGCCTCTCCAAAGGGGTTTCGCGGTCAACCTTCCAGTAGAATGCGGCATCTTCCAGACGGGCGCGCAGAACCCTCTGGTTGCCTTGAATCAAGACCGACGGATCAGGCACCTCCATGTTGGCGACCAGGATAAAGTAGGGGAGGAGTTTGTTGGCGGCATCGACCACCGGAAAATATTTCTGATGGTGCTGCATGGATGTGGTCAACACCTCTGGGGGGATGTCCAGGTACTTGACATCGAATTCACCACGCATCGGGACAGGCCACTCCGTGAGGCAGGCGTTTTCCGCCAGGAGGGAGGGAGCGATCAGAGGGCGCCCACCAACCTGCTCCGCCAACCTTGTCGCTCCGGCACGAATGACATCTTCACGGCTTTTTTGCGACAGGATGACCCTGACGGTCGCCAGAAGGTCCATGTACTGGTAAAGACCTGTCACACGATAGTACCCCGGAGCCATGAAGCGATGCCCGGACACCTGGTCGCCGGCCTGGATACCCGCCAGGTTGACGTCAAGGAGTTCACCATCCAGGAGAACCACAAGATTGTGGATGGGACGAACGAAACGAAATTGTCCTGCCCCCCAGCGCATGGTTTTCGGCCATGGCAGGTTTCCGATCAGGTTGGGAATGAGGTCGACGAGGATTTCCCGGGCTGGACGTCCAGGTTGGGAGATACGCGCAACCAGATACTCCCCTTTGGGTGTGCTTTCTCTGGCGAGTTGCTGCATGGCCAAGCCACAGGAGCGAGCAAAACCCAGAGCGGCCTTGGTGGGTTTGCCAGCGCTGTCAAAGGCCTTCTCGACGGCAGGTCCGCGGCGATCCTCGATGCAGTCCGGTTGTTGAAATGCCAACTCCTCCACCCCGGCCATCAGGCGGCGAGGAGTGCCGTGACAGTCGATGCGTCCATGGGTCAAACCAGCCTGATGCAGGGCTGCGGCCAAGCGTTCGCCCAGACCATTGATCGCATCCGGGAGCATGCGGGCTGGGATCTCCTCACAACCAACTTCCAGGAGGAGTTCGCTCATGGCTGCTCTCCCTGAAGATGGCGTAAAAGAGGAAATCCAAGGCGTTCGCGCTGACGGATGTAACCATCGGCAACCTGTCTGGCCAGGTTGCGGACTCGCCCGATGTAACGGGCACGTTCCGTGACGCTGATGGCCCCACGCGCATCGAGAAGGTTGAACGCATGCGATGCCTTGATGACTTGGTCATAGGCCGGGAGTGGCAACTCCGCCTCTACAAGCCGTAAAGCCTCGCTCTCGTGATCACCAAAGAGCCGAAACAGGAGCTCAACATGGGCCAAGCGGAAATTGAAGTGGGAATACTCCACCTCATTGCGGTGGTAGATGTCCCCATAGGTTATGGTTTGGGTCCATTTCAGGTCGTAAACATTCTCTACGCCCTGGATATACATGGCCAACCGTTCCAAACCGTAGGTGATCTCACCGGCGACGGGATGGACTTCAACGCCACCGACCTGCTGAAAATAGGTGAATTGGGTCACTTCCATACCGTCGAGCCATACCTCCCAACCCAGTCCCCAGGCCCCCAAGGTGGGACTTTCCCAGTCATCCTCTACAAAACGGATATCGTGGTGGCTGGGGTTGATGCCAATCGTTCGCAAAGAGTCGAGGTAAAGATCCTGAATATCAGCCGGAGAAGGCTTCAGGATGACCTGAAATTGGTAATAGTGTTGGAGGCGATTGGGGTTTTCGCCGTAACGCCCATCGGCAGGACGGCGGGAAGGCTGGACGTAGGCCGCATTCCAAGGTTCCGGCCCCAGAACACGCAGAAATGTTGCTGGATGAAACGTCCCAGCGCCCATCTCAACGTCGTAGGGTTGCTGGATAACACAACCCCGCTGTGCCCAGTATGATTCAAGTGCAAGGATCAATTCCTGGAAGGTCACGGTCTCGGAGGCCTCCCCGCAGCCACGGGCAAAAGATTGGAAGTGAACTCGGCAAGCTACCTGCATGGGAAGTGTGCTGTCAAGCCCCAGCTTGCTTCAATTCTGAGGTAACAGATCCTTTGCCAATTTCAGGATCTTTTCAGGCAGACCCCCTTTTGACTTGCCCATTTCTTTCTGCGGGAAAATCAATCAGAGTCAGCTCTTGAAGAGTTCCTTGAAGCTCTGGGCGGCAAGCATCCGGTCTATCCAGACTTCCAACTCTTCCAGGGTGGCAAGGGCCAATTTTTCCTCGATCCATTTGGGGAGTGTGGAACCAAATTTCTGGTGGAGTTGGCGACGCAGGAGATGGGCAGCCCCTTTTTGTTTTCCCCTGGCCTCTCCTCGAACCTCTCCTTCCGCTCGTGCAAGTTCCACCGCCCCCCGGGCATCCTGGATGGCGATGCCGGCTTTATCGTAAAGTTCCAACTCTTCACATGACATATTGGCCATCATGGCTCTGACAAAGGCGTGGCGAATCGGTGCCGAGGCCATTCTTTCCGGTACCTCCTCCAGAGACCCGGCAAATTTGATGAACCAGATCCACTGGTCAAGAACCCCACCCAACTCCTCCAATGGCTTGTCAAACTTGGGCAGCTCGATAAAGTAGTGCAAAATTTCCGTCAGATGGGATTGGCCGGTGATGGTCTCCCGGGACTCGTGACGGGAGACGCAATGATCGAATCCTTCAAACAAGAGAAAATCGGTGATGGTGATCGCAATCACCTGGTTGAGTCTGGT